>CANBNK010000032.1 GCA_947371015.1 Acetobacteraceae bacterium
GGTCCGGCTGGGCTGAGGGATTCCCCACCGGGTACGGCCCCTGCACCGAAGCCGCCCAGACCGTCGCCCAGCCCAGCCGCGCCGCCCGCGCCTGGCTGGGCAGCAGCAGCGCGGCGGCGGGCAGCGCCGCCAGGCTGCGCCGCATCACAGCCCGGCGCCTTCCAGCCGCAGAATCGCCCGCGCCATGGCCTGCGCCCGCGGCACCAGGCTGCCCACTTCCAGGTATTCCTCCGGGCTATGCGCCTTGCCGCCTACCGGGCCGACCGCGCATATGGTCGGCGCGCCGATGGCCGCGGTGAAGCCGCTATCGGCACAACCGCCACTGAACTCGCCCTCCACCTTCAACCCACTGGCCGAGGCCGCGCCCTGGTACAGCCGGAACAGCTTGTCGCTGGTCTCGGTGGCGTTCAGCGGGCGGAACTCGCCCTTCACCTTCAGCGTCGCCTTGGTGCCGGGGATGTAGCTGCGGCCAATGATGTCGTGGATGCGGCCCATCACCTCGTCGCGGTCGTCCAGTTCCACATAGCGCAGGTCGATCTGCCCCTGCGCCGAGGGTGCCACCGTGTTCACGCTCTGCCCGCCGGAAACCAGGCCGACATTCAGCGTGATGCCGCGCTTCAGGTCGGTCAGCGCATGGATGGCGGTGATCTTCGCCGCCAGCTCGCCGATGGCGCTGATCCCGGCCTCGAAGTTGCCGCCGGAATGCGCCGCCTTGCCCTCGATATCGAAGACCGAGAAGACGCCGCCCTTGCGCCCCGTGACCACATTGCCGCTGGGTCGGCCAGGTTCGCTGTTGAACACCACGCGGGCCTCGCGCGCCGTGGCTTCAATCACCTCGCGGCCCTCGGGCGAGCCGATTTCCTCATCACCCGTGAACAGCCCCAGCAGGTCCGCCGGCGCGCCGCCGAACTTCTGGAAGGCGGCAAGTATAAACATGTTCATCACCAGGCCGGCCTTCATGTCGGCCACGCCCGGGCCATAGGCAATGCCGTCCTTGATGGTGAAGGGCCGCCGCGTCGGCTCGCCCTTGGGGAACACCGTGTCGCGGTGGCCCATCAGCACGATCTTCTGCTTTTCATTGCCGCCGGACACGGCGCCGGGGCTGGCGACGCGCGCCTTCAGGCAGTCGCCGTGGTTCTGCCGCGGTACCACCTCGACCGAGATGCCCTGGCCCTCACAGAACGCTTTTATCTGTGCGCCCACCTGGTCAACGCCGGCCTTGTCGTAGCTGCCGCCATCGGTGTTCACCATGCGCTCCAACTCCCCGAGCATGGCGCCCTGTTGCGTCGCCAGCCAGGCGGTGATCTCGGACTCGGTCGTGCTCATGTGGCTGCCCCCTATGGTGGCGGCAGCCTTGCACTCCCACCGCCGGGCGAAAAGCCCGGTCGGTCGCCGCCGGGCGAAAAGCCCGGCGACAGGAGAAAGCCTACTCCACCTTGCCGATACGCCGGACCACCTGCGCCAACCTGGCCGCATCGGCCCGAAAGAAGCTCTCGAAGGCGGCGCCGTCGCGGTAGTCCAGCGTATTGCCGCCAGCAGCCAGGGCGCGCTGTACCTCCGGGTCTCGCGCCACCGCCGCCATGCCGCTGCGCAGCGCTTCCTTCACCGGGGCGGGCGTCGCGGCCGGGGCGAAGACGCCGCACCAGATGTAGTATTCGCAGCCGGCAAAACCCTTTTCCAGCAGCGTCGGCGCCGTGGGGAACTCGGCGAAGCGTTGCGCGCCCCAGCTGGCCAGCACGCGCAGCCGGCCGTCCCGGACATGCGCCGCCACCGGACCGGGGCCGGAGGACAGCGCCTGCACCTGGCCGGCCAGCAGCGCGGTCAGCGCCGGGGCGCCGCCCTGGAACGGCACGTGCAGCAGCGCCACCTCCGCCGCCGCCGCCAGCATGGCCATGGGCACATGCAGCGCCGAGTAATTGCCGGAAGACGAATAGCTGATCGCGCCCGGCCGCCGCTTCGCATCGGCCAGGAAGTCATCCAGATTCTGCCAGGGCGAGGCCGCCGGCACTACCAGGAAGGTCGGGTCCGCGGTGAACAGCGCAATCGGCGCCAGCTGGTCCAGTTCATAGGCCGGAGCCCGGCCGAACAGCCGCGCCGCTTCCGGCAGCACCGCCAGCGAGGACAGCGCCATCAACAGGGTATGCCCATCCGGCGCGGCGCGGGCGACGAAGCTGTTGCCCAGTTCGCCCGAGGCGCCGGCGCGGTTGACCACCGGCACCGGCTGCTTCCACAGCCGCTCCAGCCCCGCCGCCACCGGCCGGGCCACAACGTCCGCCTGGCCGCCGGGCGGGAAGGCGACGACCATGGACAGCGCGTGGTCGGGAAAACCGCCTTGCGCCAGCGCCGGCGAAGCCGCCAACGCGGCCAGCAGCGCCCGGCGCAGCACCAACGCCGGGTCGCTCATGCCACCGGGTTCTCAAGCACGCCGATGCCGTCCACTTCCACACGCACCACATCGCCCTTCTTCAAAAACACCGGCGGCTTGAAGCCGATGCCGACGCCCACCGGCGTGCCGGTGGCGATAACGTCGCCCGGTTCCAGCGTAATGTAGGTGCTGATGCACTCGATCAGGGTCGGGATGTCGAAGATCAGCGCCGCGACCAGCACGTCCTGGCGCTTCTCACCGTTCACATGCGTGGTCAGGTGCAGCTTGGTCGGGTCCGGCACTTCGTCGGCGGTCAAAATCGCCGGGCCCATCGGGCAGAAGCTGTCGATGCCCTTGCCGATGACCCATTGCCGATGCTTGTGCTGCAGGCTGCGCGCCGTCACGTCGTTGACGATGGTGTAGCCGAACACATGCGCCAGCGCGTCCGCCTTGCTGATGCCACGGCCGCCCTTGCCGATCACCACCGCCAGTTCGCCCTCGTAATCCGTGCTGGCCGAGGTATCCAGATACGCCAGGATCGGCTCGCCCGGCGCGATGATGGCAGTGGCCGGCTTGCTGAACACGACAGGCGCTTCCGGCACCACTTCCTTCGACGACGCATCAAAGCCGCTGCCGGCGAACTCGGCCGCGTGTTCGTAGTAGTTCTTGCCGACGCAGAACACGTTCTTCGGCGGCCGCGGGATCGGCGCGCAGAGCGTAGCGCCCTCCGCCACCGGGGCGGTCGCGGCGGCGGTGCGGGCGCGGTCCAGCATGGCGGCGCCACCGCCGATGAAGGCCGGCATGTTGCCGCCGGCCAGAGCGGTGTCCACGGCGGCCAGGTCCAGCACCTGGCCGGCGGCGTTCAACGCGCCGATGTGGTGGGCGACATGGCCCGGCTTCTTGAAGGTCACGAGGCGCATGCGGCTACTCCGGCTGGGCGAGGGGAATTTCGGCAGCGATTTCCAGCGCCCGCGCGGCGCGGAAAACCAGGTCGTCGCGGTACAGCGCGGCGGCCAACTGCACCGCGCGCGGCATGCCGTGCTCGTCGATGCCGATCGGCACGCTGATCGCCGGCTGGCGGGTCAGGTTGAAGGCGAAGGTCCAGGGCGCCCAGTCGCGCCACAGCGCCTGCACCGGGTGCAGCGTTGGCTGGTCGGCGGCGAAGGCGGCGGTCGGCGTGCACGCCGTCAGCATCAGGTCGTAGCGCTGGTGGAAGCGCGCGGCGGCATGCGCGGCCTCGATCCGCATCGCCTCAGCTCCCAGAAAGTCGACCGCGCTCATGCCGCCTTCCAACCGCGCCACTTCCTCCAGGCCCGCATCCAGCAGTGCGCGCTTGTCCGCCGGCATGGTCTGCACCAGGCGGGCCAGCGCCACGCCCCAGACTCTCCCAAAGATCTCCCGCGTATCCGGGAATAGCGGGTCGGCTTCCTCGACGATCGCGCCCTGCTCGGCCAGCATCTGTGCCGCCCCCGCCAGCGCGGCGCGGCCATCCGCGTCCAGTGGCGGCTCAAAGCCCAGCCGCGTGACGACGCCGACGCGCAGGCCAGCCACGCCGTCCTCGATGCCGTCGCGCCAGTCGCGCTTTTCGTCGGGCAGGCAGAAGGGGTCGCGCAGGTCGTGCCGCGCCAGCGCCGAGAACATCAGCGCGTTGTCGCGCACCGTCCGCGTCATCGGCCCGGCGCAGGCCACGTTGGCAAAGGCGCCGAGCGGCCATTGCGGAATGCGCCCGAAGCTCGGCTTCAGCCCAACCAGGCCACAGAACGCCGCGGGGATACGCACGCTGCCGCCGGCATCCGTGCCGATATGCAGGGGCCCGAAGCAGGCCGCGCCCGCTGCGCCAGCCCCGCTGCTGCTGCCGCCGACGGTCCGCTCGCGGTTCCAGGGGTTGCGGGTAATGCCATGCAGCGGGCAATCGCCGGGCGACTTCCAGCCGAACTCGGTGGTGGTGGTCTTGCCGATGATGACGGCGCCCTCGCGCTTCAACCCCAGCACCGCCGGCGCGTCCTCGGTCGCCGGCGTGGTGTCCGTGGTCTTGCTGCCGCGCCGGGTCGGGAATCCGGCCAGGTTCAACAGGTCCTTCACCGTGCTCGGCACGCCGTCCAGCAGCCCCATCGGCCGCCCGGCCATCCAGCGCGCCTCACTCTCCCCGGCCGCGGCCAGCGCCTTCGGGTTCATCACCGCGAAGGCGTTGACCCAGGGATTGAACCGCGCCACCCGCTCCAGCACTGCCTTCAGCGCCTCCACCGGGGAAAGCTGCCGCCGAGCATAAAGGCCGAGCAGGGTTTCGGCCGACATCAGGGCGGGGTCGGTGGGCTGGGACATGCGGGCGCCTTCCGGGGTCAGGCCGACAGTGCCGGCACGGCCTTGCGGCGGCCATCCGGCGGCGAGCCGCTGCGGTAGCGCAATCGCGGCGGCGCGGCTAGACCGGGCGCAAGGGCTGCCCGGCGCGGAAGTTCAGCCCGGGCAGGCCGGGCGCGGCTTTCGCCGATTTTGTTCCGGCGGATCATGCCTTAACCTCGCGACGATGCGAATCCCCGCCCCTCCCCTCCGTGCCGGCCTGGCGCTGGCCCTGTTGCTGGCCAGCTTGGCGCCCGCCCTGGCCCCCAGCCCGGCCACCGCCCGCAGCCGCACGCCGCCAGGCAACCTGGCCAGCCGCCTGCGCAATGTCGAAACCCCGGACCAGCAGGGCGAACAGCCACCGCTGTTCAACCTGGACGGCCAACTGGTTAACCAGCTCAGCTATGAACGGATGCGCCAGGGCAACCACTTCACCGACCAGGCCTATGGCCGCACCGCCGTCTCGGCAAAGCTGCAGGGGCCGCTGGGCTTCTCGCTCTCGACCACGCTGCGGCTGGAACCGGGCCCGACCAGCCCGGCCGGCCTGGTGCCAAGCCACACCGGCTATGCCGAAACCCTGATACTCCGCTGGACCCAGGACCCTTGGCGGGTTTTCGCCGGCAAGATCAACCCGCGCTTCGGCGCCGCCTGGTCCCGCGCGCCCGGCGTCTTCGGCGCCGACTATGCCGGCGACTACCAGCTGCGGGAGAAGCTCGGCGCCGGCGCGCGGATCTGGATGGACCAGATCCTCGACCTGCCGGATCCGCTCGGCAATCAGAGTCTGCAATTCGAAGCGTTCCAGGCCGATACCAGCTTCCTCTCGGCCAGCGCCTTTGCCCCGCGCTGGACGCTGGCGACCACCGAAGCGGACCCGCTGACGGACACCAGCACCACCACCATCCGCCAGCGCTGGCGTGCCAGCCGGCTGATGGGCGGCGCCGACAACCGCCGCGGCCTGGGCGGCATGACGGTTTCCTGGGTCGGCACCGAGCACGAGGTCCCCGGCGGGAAGATCGCCTACAATGCTGGGGTCTCGGTCCGCCGCGCCGGGCTGGACGCGCAGTTGGCCGGCCGCGCCGCGAACGAGATCGGCAGCGTCGCGGGCATCGAGGGCGCCTTCCCATTGCCCGCCGGCATGCTGCTGGTGCCGGCAGTGGAGTACGCCCGCCGCACCGGCGCGGATGGCTACCAGGGCCGCAACGCCGATTGGTGGACCGCTGCACTGACGCTGAAGCGCGGCCCCATCAGCTTTGCCTACGCCTGGATGCAGCGGCGCGAGACCGATGCCCCAGTGGCAGAGCGCGCCATGGGCCGCCAGCACACCGCCAACGCCACGCTGGATCTGGGCCGCGCCACCGGTCTGGCGTTGTTGAGCAACGCCGCCATCTCGCTGGACTGGCGCCACCGCAATGAACTGGGGGAGCGCGTGCAGGGCTTTGGCACTTCCTTCGTGGTCAGCCTACCCTTCTGAACCAGCAGCGGAGAGTGACGATGGCAGACCCCAAAAAGCCTTGGGAATGGCCCGAGGACTACTGGCGCACCGCGATCAACCGCGCCCGCGCCGGCCGCAGCCTGAAGCCGCGCTGCTGGCCCGGCGGCGCCCGCTGCGCCGTGGCGCTAAGCTTCGACAGCGACCACGACACCACGCCGCTGCGCGACGGCGACGAAAGCCCGATGCGCATCAGCCAGGGGCAGTACGGCAACCGCCAGGGCGTGCCGCGCATCCGCCGCCTGCTGGACCGCCATTCCATCCGCGCCAGCTTCTACGTGCCGGCGGTGACCGCGCTGATCTACCCGGACGAACAGCGCGCCCTGGTGGATGAAGGCCACGAGATCGGCATCCACAGCTGGATCCACGAAGCCAACACCGCCCTGCCCCCCGGCGTGGAGCGCGAACTGACGCTGCGCAGCGCCGACGTGTTGGAGAAGACCAGCGGCCGCCGCCCGGTCGGCATCCGCACCGCGTCCTGGGATTTCTCGGTCGATACCATGGGCATCATCGAGGAGATGGGCCTGCTGTACGACAGCAGCCTGATGGGTGACGACGAGCCCTATGAGCTGATGGACCAGGGCCGCCCGACCGGCGTGGTGGAACTGCCGCCCGAATGGATCAGGGACGACGCGCCCTACTTCATGTTCGTCCGTTTTTCCGGGTTGCGGCCCTACACGCCGCCTTCCAGCGTGCTGGAGATTTTCAAGGCCGAGTTCGACGGTGCCTATGCCGAAGGCGGGCTGTTCCTGCTGACCATGCACCCGCACATCATCGGCCACCGCAGCCGCATCACCATGCTGGAAGCGCTGGTCGAGTACATCAAGGGCCATGACGGCGTCTGGTTCGCCACGCATGAGGAAGTGGCGCGGTACTGCAAGGACGAGGCCGGCTGAACCTCCTACCCCAGCGCGGCCGCCGCCTGTGCCGCGTTGGGGAAGCTCGGCACCACCTTGTCCACGCCGGTGCTCTCCAGCATCTCCGCCACCGCCGGCTGCACCGCGGCCAGGCCGAAGCGTGCCCGCTTGGCCGCGGCCTGCTTCACCGCCACCAGCAGCACCCGCAGCCCGGCCGAAGAGCAGTAGCGCAGCTTCGCCAAGTCCAGCACCAGCAGGCCATTTTCCGGCAACGCCGCCATCACCTGCGGCTCCACCATCGGCGCGCTGACCTGGTCCAGCCGCCCAGCCAAATGCAGTACCACCCCGCCCGGGATCGGCGAATGCGTGACTTCCATGGCGGCAACCCCCTGTGCGACAGGCCGGAATGTTAACCATTCCGGCCCGCCCGGCTCAACTGGCGACGATGCCCGCCGCCTTGGCCACGCCGGTCCATTCCGTGACGTACTCGCCGATGTAGTGGGCGAAGGCTGCGCCGACCAACGGGTGCGGCGGGGGATAGCTGGCCAGGTCGGCCAGCTTCTGGCGGATTTCCGGGTTGGCCATGGCCGTCACCGTCACCTCGGTCAGCTTGGCCGCGATTGGCGCCGGCAATCCCTTCGGGCCGGAAAAACCCACCCAGGTGGTGCAGGTCAGCCGCGGCAGCCCAAGCTCGGCAAAGGTCGGCACCGCCGGCAGCACCGGCACCCGGGCCGGGGTTGAAACCGCCAGCGCCCGCAGCGTGCCATCCTTCAGCATGCCGACATAGGTGGTCAGCGGGTCGAACAGGCTCTCGATTTGCCCGGCCAGCATGTCCTGCAGCGCCGGCGCGCTGCCACGATACGGCACGTGGTCCAGCTTGGTCAGCCCCGCTTCCTTGCCCAGCACCTCACCCATCAGGTGGGTAATGCTGCCGATGCCGCTGCTGCCGTAGCGCACGCCGCGCGCCGACTTCGCCGCTGCGATGTAGTCCGCCATGGTCTTGATAGGGCTGTCCGCCTTGACCATCAGCGCGTTGCCGGTGTCACACACCATCGCCAGGTGGCTGAAATCCGTGACGGGGTCATAGGGCAGTTGCGGGTAGATGCCGGGCGCGATGCCGTGCGGGCTGGCATGGCTGACAACCAGCGTATAGCCGTCCGGCGCCGCCTTGGCGCACATGTCGGCGCCGATGGAACCACCGGCCCCGGCGCGGTTCTCCACCACCACCTGCTGGCCCAGCGCGGCCGACAGCGTCGGCACCAACAGGCGGGAGACCGTGTCGGCCAGGCCGCCCGGCGGGAAGGTGACGATCAGCCGGATCGGCATGCGGCTGGGCCAGGCGGCGCCCTGGGCGCGAACGAGATTGGGCGTGGCAAGGCTGGTTGTTGCAAGGCCGGCAGCAGCCAGGCCCAGCAGATGGCGACGTTGCATCAGCGGCACTTCCTTCACCAGAAGGCCGGTGCGGCTGCCCAGGCCTTGGGCAATCCCGCGGCGGGCGGCCGCTACCGGCCGGACTGGCGGGGGCTACGCAATCCCCGTGCCGAGCCGCCCTTTCCAGCCCGCACCGCCGATCATGGCCCGCAACGCCTCGACGCTCGGCGCTTCCGGCCGCAGGCACGCCTCCGCCACCCGCCAGGCCACCGCCAGCATGGAGGAGATCACCGGCACGCCGCCGTGGCTCGGGTGCCGGGCAATGGTGCCGAGCGTCGGCATCCCCGTCCCCAGCAGCACCACGGCGTCGATGCCGCTGGCGTCCAGCCCCTCCAGCGCCAGCGTCGCCTCGCGCGAACCCAGCGCATAGATCGGATGGAAAGCGCCCTCCGGAAGCGGCACCCGGGCGACGCGCACCACCTCGAAGCCGCGGCTCTGCCAATAGGCGATGCTCGCCGCCGTAACGTCATCCGGGTAGGGCGAGACCAGCCCCAGCCGCTTCGCCCCCAGCAGGTTCAGCGCGTCCCGTACCGAGCGTGCGGCGGTGATGAAGGGCACGTCCAGCCGCGCCTCCAGCGCCGCCACCAGCCGGTCCTCCTCCACGGCGCCGACGCCATAGGAAGCCCCGGTGATGGCCAGTGCATAGGCAGTGACCGGCGCGTTGTTTACCTGCGCCAAGGTGGTATCCAGCGCCGCGATGTACTGCACCATGCGCTCGGCCACGCTGAGCTGGGCGTCGCCCATCAGCCGGGCCGCGATCCAGCCCAGGCCCGGCGGCAAAAGCAGCGCCGCTTCGGCCTCCACCGTCGTATTGGCTGGCGGCACCAGCAGGCCGACCAGGCCTTTCGGCGCATATTCCAGGGGAAAGGGCTGCTTCATGGCGGCGCGCTCCGTTGCTCGGGCAGGCTATCACTCCCGCGCCGCTCACGCAGCTTCCGCGCCAGGCTCGGCACCGTGGTATGCTCCCCCAGTTCGCGCGATTCCTGGTCAACCACCAGATGCTCGATCCCCAGCCCCACGCTCAGCCGGTCCAGCATCTGGATAACCTTGGTAGTCTCGCGCTCGGCCAGCAGGTTGACCTGCAGGTCGATATGGCTGCGCTCCTCGGCCAGCTCCGCCGCGCGGTTCTGCCGGATCAGCACGCAGCTCGCCAGGATCACCGCCTCCATCGCCAGCAGCAGTGCCAGCAGGGGGAAGGGATACTCGTCGAACACCAGCAGCCCCGGCACCCAGCCCAGGTTGTCCAGCGCCCACAGCGCGAACCAACCCAGGTGGAACAGGATGAAGCCGGCACTGCCGGCGACGTCGCCCACCTTCTCGGCAACCCGCTCCCGCCAGGGCAGCACCGAGGAGGCTTCCTCCTCCATCGCCATCACCGTGTCGATATTCTCGCTGGCCTGGCGCGATGGTTGCCCGGCCTCGTCTTCCGCGTCACCCAAGGCCCGCCCTCCGCTTGCCGGCAGGCAACGCCCCGCTCCGGCAAAAGGTCAGGCACGCCGAAGGTCAGGCCGCGCGGAAGTCCGCGAGGAAGTCGCGCACGGTCAGGCGCAAGCCTTCCGCCTGGGTCGCCTGCTCCTCGGCCGCGCGCAGCACCAGCAAGGCCGACTCGCCGGTGCCCTTGGCGCCCTGGCCGACGCCGCTGATGTTGGCGCTGACCTCCCGCGTGCCGGCCGCGACATCCTGCACGCTGCGGGCGATTTCCTGCGTCGCCGCGCCCTGTTCCTCAATGGCCGCGGCAATCGCCGTCGCCACCTGATTGATCTCACCGATGGTAAGGGTAATGCCGCCGATCGCCTGCACCGCTTCCTTAGTCGCGGCCTGCAGGTCGTTGACCTGCTGGCTGATGGTCTCGGTCGCCTTGGTGGTCTGCGCCGCCAGGTTCTTCACCTCGCTCGCCACCACCGCGAAGCCCTTGCCGGCATCGCCGGCGCGCGCCGCCTCGATGGTCGCGTTCAGCGCCAGCAGGTTGGTCTGCGCCGCCACCTGGCTGATCAGCCCGACGACATCGCCGATCTTCTCGGCCCCCGTCGCCAGCGCCTGCATGATCGCGTCGGTCCGCCGCGTGCTTTCCACCGCCTGGTCCGTGGTGCGGGAGGATTGCGTCACCTGGCGGGAAATCTCGTTGATCGAGGCGGTGAGTTCCTCGGCCGCCGTCGCCACGGTCTGCACGCCGGCATTGGCCTCCTCCGCCGCACTCGCCACAAGCGTGGCCTGGTCCGCGGTCTGCTCCGCGGTGCCGGTGAGCGCCTCGGCGGTGCCCTTCAGCGCCGCCGAGGCGCTGGCCATACCGCCGACAACCGTGGCGAACTGCGCCTCGAACCGCCCGGCCAGCGTCTCGATCCGTTTGTCGAAGCTGGACTTGTTCTCCTGGATGTAGATCGAGATGGCGATGTCCATGTCCAGCATGACCGCCTGGTTCAGCGCCTGCATCAGGCGGGCGGTCTTTGCCGCGGCCTCGGCCGGATGCAGCCAGCTGCGATGATGTGCCGCCGCGACGCCGTACAACGCCCCCAGCACGAAGCTGTAGCCGCCGATATACCAACGCGGCTCCAGCCCGATGCGGCTGTGCATCAAGCCGATCCGCCGGACCGAGGCGACATAGGCGTCATCGAAGCGGCCGGAGAACAGCGCGGTCCAGTGGCTTTGCTGCGCCTTGCCTGCGCGGTCCAGGCTGGCCTGGTCCTTGAACATCGCCGCCAATGGCGGAAAGCCGGCGAGGTGCCGGTAGAAGCTTGCTATAATGTCAGGCATGTTCTTTTGCAGCACGGGCATGAACTCGCCCAGTGCCATGCCGCTTTCCGGGGCCCAGCCCAGGAACTTCAGGCGGTCCGATATTTCATTGCTGTAGGCCATTTTTGGCACTCTCCTTGGCTGACTTCCAAGGTGACTGTTCCCTCAAACAAGTGAAGCAGTGCTGAACGCCATGGCTGGAGCAAGGAAAAAGCCGGGAGCGCCGTGGGCTCCCGGCTTTTTCCGCGGGTCAGGCCGCGACCGCACCGCTCCACGGCGACGCCAGGTCGGAGACGCCGACCACGCTGCCATCCGCGCTGCGCTGGATGATGTTCGGGCAGGCGAAGTTGATGGGGATCACCCCGTGGTCCACTTCATCCAGCGGGCCCAGCGCGCGCAGCGCGGCCAGCACCGCCTCGGGCAGCTTCCGATCCGCGGAGACGTGGTCCGGCCCGCTGACATCGATGCGCGGATGATGCGCCGCCGCCTCGGGGTCCATGCCGAAATCGGCGACGAAGCTGAGCAGCTGGAACACCGCCGCCATGATCCGTCGGCCGCCGGAGGCACCGCAGGCCAGCTCCGGCCGGCCATCGGCGTCGGTGGCGATGACCGGGCTCATGTTGGTCAGCGGACGCTTGCCCGGCGCCATGGCGTTGGGCGTGCCCGGCCGCGGGTCGAACCACATGATGCCGTTGTTCATCAGCACGCCAGACTTCGGCAGCACGACGCGGCTGCCCATCGAGGACAGCAGCGTGGTCGTCATCGCCACCATCATGCCGTCCTTGTCGCAGACGGTCAGGTGGGTGGTGCAGCTGTCGGCGCTGGGATTCTCGGCTTCACCCAGGCCAGAGAGACGGTCTGCATAGGCGGCCTTCATGCTGGCGGCCAGTTGCGCGTACCAGGCTGCCGAAGGTGCTCCGGTAAAGTCGGCCGCCGCCATCCGGCGCATCACGTCGCGATAGGTTGGCGTCGCGGTCAGCCCGTTGCTCAGCAGCAGGGTCCGCCCGCGCCAGGGCACCTTCACCGCCGGCAGCACCCGAGCTTGGCAGGCCGCCAGGTCGGCGGCCGAGACGAAGCCGCCCATCTCCTTCATGTCCGCAGCGACGGCCGTGGCGATATCGCCACGGTAGAAATCCTGCCAGCCCGCGTGCTGCAACCGCTCCAGCGTGGCCGGCAGCGCGCCTTGCGTGAAGAAGCCGGTATTGCCCTGGTAGGGCGGCACCGGCGGAAGCCCATGGGGCAGGTAGATCCGGGCGCTTTCCGGGTACAGCCGCAACACAGCCGCCGAGGCCGCCACTTTCAGCGTGGTGTACCAGTCCTGCGGCAGACCGCGCTTGGCCAGCGCCACCGCCGGCGCCAGCACGTCCTTCCAGGGCAGCCGGCCGTAACGCTGGTGCAGCAGCGCGTAGCCCGCCACGGCGGAGGGGATCAGTGCCGACATCGGCCCATGGACGTTGCGGTCGCCCTCAACCTCCGGCCAGGGGAACAGGTCCATTTTCATGCGGCCCGTCATCGGATAGGCGCTCGGGTCCAGCCCGGCCGGCGCCACCGGGCCGAAATCGAAAGTCTCGCCCGGACTGGCGCCGCCGGCCACCTGGGCAAAGCCGATGCCGCCCAGCCCGCAATTCCACGGCTCCACCGCCGCCAGCGCGAAGGCGGCGGCCACTGCGGCGTCGGCCGCGGTGCCGCCAGCTGCCAGCATGCTGGCACCCGCCTCGGCCGCAACCTTCACCTGGGAGACCACCATGCCGCCATGGCCACGGGCGGCCGGCTTGGCCAGCGCCCAATTCTGCGTGACATGGGGGGTAGGGGTATAGGTCATCGGCGCGCTTCCCTGCGGTTGCCCGCATGCTCTCGCCTCAATGGCGCGGGGGCAAGTCCCCGCCGCGCTCAGCCGCTCGGTTGCCGCCGACGCTGGTCCAACGCCGCCTCGAAGTCGAAGCCCATGTGCCAGTTGACATGCACCGTCAGCAGGCCGGTCGCGGCCTTCAGGTCGCCGCGCTCCAGCGCAGCGATCAGCCCATCATGCTCGGCCGCCGACTCGGCCATGCTGCGGGCGGCCTGCCCGAGGCCCCAGACCACCGCCAATTGCCGCGCCAGGCTGTTCCACACCGCGGCCAGTGGCGCATTGCCGGAACAACGGCACAACTCGCCGTGAAACGCTTCCTCGGCCGCAACCACGGCAGCGGGGTCGCCGGTCTCCTGGGCATGGGCATAGGCGTCGGCGAAACGCCTGAGACCAACGAAGCGCTCAGGCCCACCGGGGCGGCGCAGGGCTTCCTGCAAGGCCAGGGTTTCGAGCGCCAGGCGCACGCGCATCACCTCCGCGACGCTGGCGTTGGAGACCTGCATCAGCCGCATGCCCTTGTAGGGCGTGCTGACAACGATGCCCTGGCTTTCCAGCAGGCGCAGGGCTTCACGCACCGGCACCCGGGAAATCCCCAGGTCGCGGGCGATTTCCGCCTCCACCAGCCGGTCGCCAGGCAGGAAGACGCCACGCGCCGCAGCGCCAACAATGGCTTCGGCCGCCTGCTCGACCATGGTCCGGGGCTGCACGGGCAGTAACCGGCGCGGTTCGGCCAGGGCCGGTCCGGTCTCGCCACCGGCAGCGAGTCTCGCACGATGCTCGCGTAGAGCCACGCTGGGGGGTCCCTTCGAGGGGATGGGGGAGCGTCGGCAGACTAAATTCAATCTGCTGGTTTAGGAAGCCCCGAGCCTCGCGACTTCGAGAGGGTGTTACTCTATTGCGACACGTGTGTGCCAGGAGAGACACTCATCCGGTGGCGAATTGATCGCGCCGGCAGCCTCACCGCCGCCTCCCCCCTTCCCCGCCGCCGCATTGCCGCCTAGTTACCAGCCCTGGTTCAGGGCGGATCGGCCCCGGACACGACAATGGCAGGGAGAGATGCGGTGCAGGACATGGTGGAGATTGCTGGCCTGAAGGTCGCCCGGCCGCTGTATGATTTCATGGCGCAGGAAGCCCTGCCCGGCACCGGCATCGAGGCGGCCGCCTTCTGGGCCAGCTACGCCGCCATCCTCGGCCAACTGGCGCCGCGCAACACCGCGCTGCTGGCCAAGCGCGACGACCTGCAGGCGAAGATCGACGCTTGGCACCGCGCCAACCCGGCCCGCCCGGTCAATCAGGCCGCCTATGTCGCCATGCTGAAGGAGATCGGCTACCTGGTGCCCGAAGGTGCGGCCTTCAGCGTTGCCACCCAGAATGTTGACCCCGAAATCGCCAGCATGGCCGGCCCGCAGCTGGTGGTGCCCACCAGCAACGCCCGCTACGCGCTGAACGCCGCCAACGCCCGCTGGGGCAGCCTGTACGACGCGCTGTACGGCACCGACGCGATTTCGGAAGCCGATGGCGCCGAGAAGGGCCGCGGCTACAACCCGAAGCGCGGCGAGAAGGTCATTGCCTTTGCCCGCCAGGTGCTTGACGACGCGGTGCCGCTGGCCGGCGCCAGCCACAAGGATGCCAAGGGCTATGCCGTGGTCGGCGGTGCGCTGGCCGTCACTCTGCTGAACGGCAGCACCGTCGGCCTGAAGGACCCCGCGCAGTTCCGCGGCTACAATGGCGATGCCGCCGCGCCGGGCACGCTGCTGTTCGTGCATAACGGCATGCACATGGAACTGCGCGTGGACCGCGCCCACGCGATTGGAAAGACGGATGCCGCCGGCATCAGCGACCTGGTGATGGAAAGCGCGCTGACCACCATCCAGGACGCGGAAGACAGCGTCGCGGCGGTGGATGCGGAAGACAAGGTGCTGGTCTATCGCAACTGGCTGGGCCTGATGAACGGCACGCTGGAAGCCAGCTTCGAGAAGGGCGGCAGCACGCTGGTCCGCAAGCTGAACCCGGACCGCAGCTACACCAAGCCGGAAGGCACCGGCCTGCGCTGGCTCGCCGGCCGCTCGCTGATGCTGATCCGCAATGTCGGCCACCACATGATGACCGACGTAGTGACCCTGAACGGCGCCGAGACGCCGGAGACGATCCTGGACGCGATGTGCACGGTCGCCATCGCGCTGCACGACATCCGCGGCAAGAAGCTGAACAGCCGCGCCGGCAGCGTCTACATCGTGAAGCCGAAGATGCACGGGCCGGAGGAAGTCGCCTGGGCCAATGACCTGTTCGCGGCCGTGGAAGACGCCTTCGGCATCACCCGCGACACGCTGAAGATGGGCATCATGGATGAGGAACGCCGCACCACGGTGAACCTCGGCGAATGCATCCGCGCCGCCCGCAACCGCGTCGCCTTCATCAACACCGGCTTCCTCGACCGCACCGGCGACGAGATTCATACCTCCATGGAAGCCGGCGCGATGATCCGCAAGAACGACATGCGCGGCACCGCCTGGATCAAGCACTACGAGGACAACAACGTCGATGTCGGCCTGGCCTGCGGCCTGCGCGGCAAGGCGCAGATCGGCAAGGGCATGTGGGCCGCGCCGGACGACATGGCGAAGATGCTGGAACAGAAGGTCGGCCATCCGAAGGCCGGCGCCAACACCGCCTGGGTGCCCAGCCCGACCGCCGCCACGCTGCACGCGCTGCACTACCACCAGGTGAACGTCAGCGCCCGCCAGGATGAGCTGCAGAAGGGCGGCACCCGCGCCGTGCTGGACGAGATCCTGACCGTGCCGCTGGCCGCCAACACCAACTGGTCGCCGGCCGATGTGCAGGCCGAACTGGACAACAACGCCCAGGGCATCCTGGGTTATGTGGTCCGCTGGGTGGATCAGGGCGTCGGCTGCTCCAAGGTGCCGGACATCAACAATGTCGGGCTGATGGAGGACCGCGCGACCCTGCGCATCTCCGCCCAGCACATCGCCAACTGGCTGCGCCACGGCATCACCACCGAAGCGCAGGTGATGGAGACGATGAAGCGCATGGCCGCCGTGGTGGACAAGCAGAACGCCGGCGACGCGCTCTACACGCCGATGGCCCCCGGCTTCGACGGCCCAGCATTCAAGGGTGCCTGCGAACTGGTGCTGCAGGGCGCGACGCAGCCGAATGGCTATACCGAGTTCATTCTCACCGCCCGCCGGCGCGAAGCCAAGGCGCGCGGCTGACCAACGACGTTTCCTCCCCTGCAATGCGGGGGAGGGTTAAGGTGGGGCCATGCTGAACACAACAACCCGCCGCGTCCTGCTCGGCAGCCTTGCGGCGCCGGCCCTGGCCCACGCGCAAGCCGCCTGGCCCAACCGTCCCGTAAAAATCGTCGTGCCCTTCCCGCCCGGCGGCAGCAATGACACCATCGCCCGGCCACTGGCGGAACGGCTGACCCAGCGCCTCGGCCAGCCCTTCGTCATCGAGAATCGTGGCGGCGCCGGTGGCAGCATCGGTGCCGGCATGGTCGCCCAGGCCCCGGCCGACGGCTACACGCTGATGGTCACGTCCAGCAGCTTCCCGACCAGCGCGGTGCTGCAGAAAACGCCTTGGGACGCCGAGGGCAGCTTCGACGCCGTGGCCCTGCTGGCCCGCGCGCCGTTCTTCCTGATGGTGAACCCGAACTTTGCCGCGCAGGACGTTCAGGCGTTGGTGAAGCTCAGCAAGGAACGCCCGGGCAGCGTGGACTACGGCACCTCGGGCGCCGGCGGCATCAACCATTTCATTACCGAATATTTCTGCCTGGCCGCGGGCATCCGCATGAACCACATCCCCTACCGCGGCACCGCACCGGCGGTGACGGATTTGATGGCCGGCAACATCAACCTGATGATCACCACCGTCGCCAGCGCCAACTCCGCCATCCGCGAAGGCCGGGTCCGCTGCATTGCCGCCACGGCGGCAGGCGGCGAGTTGCCGCTCGGCGTCGCACCGGTACGCACCGTGAAGCAGCAAGGCGTGGACTACGAAGTGGCGATCTGGTGGGGCCTGCTGACGCCGAAGGGCGTGCCGGAAGCGCTGCGCCGCACCATCCACCAGGCCTGCAACGAAGCCGTGGCCGACGCCAACCTGGCGCGCATCTACGACGCGGAAGGCGCCAAGCCGGCCAACGCCCCCTTCGGTGAGTTCCAGCAGGTACTGCACGCCGACCTGGAACGCTGGCGCCAGGTCAAAACCGCTGCCAACATCCGGGCAGAATGACCCCCGAACGCAAGACCTTCGACCCCGAGGCCACCGGCGCGCTGGATGGCGTGCGCGTGGTCGACCTCTCCCGCCTCGTCGCCGGCAATATCCTGACCAAGGTGCTGGCCGACCACGGCGCCGAGGTGGTGAAGGTGGAGCCACCCGAGGGCGACACGCTGCGCGCCTGGCGCATCAACGGCATCAGCACCGCCTGGAAAACGCTGAGCCGCAACAAGAAGTCGGTTGCGCTGAAGCTGCGCGACCCCGAAGCGATCGCGGTGGTCAAGCAACTGGTCGCTACTGCGGCGATCTTCGTCGAGAGCTTCCGCGCCGGCGTGCTGGAGCAGATGGGCCTCGGCCCGGATGAGCTGCACGCGATTAACCCCCACCTTGTCATTGTCCGCGTCAGCGGCTGGGGCCAAACGGGGCCATACCGCCACAAGCCCGGCTTCGGCACACTCATAGAAGGCTATGCCGGCTACGCCGCGACCTGCGGCTTCGAGGATCGCGAGCCGGTGCTGCCGCCGATGTACATGGCGGACGGCTATGCCGGCCTCTACGGCGCCTCCGCCGCCATGATCGCACTGCGCGTGGCGGAGCGCGGGGGGCCGGGGCAGGTCATCGACCTCTCGCTGTTCGACCCGCTGTTCACCATGCTGGAACCGCAGGTGGCCAACTGGCGCCTGACGCAGAAGAGAAAGCCGCGCACCGGTAGCCGCAGCACCAATGCCGCACCGCGCAACGCCTACCAGACCAGCGACGGCAAGTGGGTCTGCCTCAGCGCCTCCACCCAGGGCATGACGGAAAAGTTGTTCCGCAGCATTGGGCGGGAGGACATGATCGGCGACCCGCGCTTCGCCACCAACCAAAGGCGGGTGGAGAACGGGGTCGAGTTGGACAACGTCATCGCCGGCTATATCCGGGAGCGAGACCTGGCCACCAACCTGGCGCACTTCGACAAGGCCGGCGTCACCATCGGCCCGATCATGGAAGCCGAGCAACTGGACGGCGACCCCTACCTGGTGCAGCACGAATCACTGATAGAAGTGCCGGACGACGAGATGCCCGGCGGTTGGCTGCCGATGCATGGCGCGGTGCCGCGGCTTTCCGGCACCCCCGGCATCCTGGCCCGCCCGGCGCCGAAGCTGGGCGAGCACAATGCCGAAATCCTCGGCCCGCTGCTGGGCAACGCCGTGCTGGAACGGCTGCGCGCCGCCGCGGTTGTGGTCGAAGCAGGCCAGCCAGGCGCTGCCCCGTAACCGTTTGAAGGCGGCGCTGGCAGTCCGCTCTGATACTGTGACCGGTACGGCTATTGCCCTAGGGAAGCCCCGCCATGCGCCTGGATGACCAACGCGAAAGCGACAATATCGAAGACCGCCGTGGCGGTGGGGGCGGCTTCGGCGGCAGCGGCGGCTTCAACCGTGGCAGCATGCCGGTACTGATCGGTGGCGGCGGGCTCGGCACGGTTGCCATCATCGTGGTGGCGCTGCTGCTGGGGGTGGACCCCAGCTTCCTGTTCCAGGGTGGCGGCGAAGCGCCTCCGCAGCAGCAGCAGGCCTACCCGCACGGCAAGCCCGCGCCCGCCCCGGCCGGCAGCCAGCACGCCGGCTGCGACGACGACGCGCAGCGTCGCTTCGTCGCCCGCGTGCTGGCCACCACCGAGGATGCCTGGGGCGGCCTGTTCCAGCAGCAGGGCCGGCAATACGAACAGCCGCGCCTGGTGCTGTTCAGCGGCGGTACCCAGGGTGGCTGCGGCATGGCGCAATCCGCCATGGGTCCGTTCTATTGCCCGCGGGACCATCAGGTTTACCTGGACCTGTCCTTCTTCCGCGAAATGGAGCGCAAGCTTGGGGCGCCGGGCGAATTCGCCCGCGCCTACGTGATTGCGCACGAAGTCGGCCACCACGTGCAGAACCTGCTGGGCATCATCCCCCGGGTGGACGCGGCGCGGCGCAACCAGACCGAGACGCAGTCGAATGCCATGTCGGTGCGGCTAGAGTTGCAGGCGGATTGCTTCGCGGGCGTCTGGGCCAACGTGACCGACCGCCAGCGCCACTTCCTGGAACCTGGCGATATCGAAAGCGGGCTGAACGCCGCGGCCGCCGTAGGCGACGACCGGCTGCAGGAGCAGAGCGCCGGCCGCGTGGTACCAGAAAGCTTCACGCACGGCACTTCAGCGCAGCGCGTGCACTGGTTTCGCCAGGGCTATGAGAGCGGCGACGTGAAGCGCTGCGATACCTTCAGCGCGGAGCGGCTGTAGGCGCACGGACTACGCCTGCCCGCGCTCCACCAACCCCCGACGTATCCTGCGCCCACGCCGGATGCGGTCCTCGATGAACTGCTCGTCGCCCCAGCGCACCGCGCGGCCCAGCGCATGCGCGTCCTCGCTGAACCGCGCCAGCATTTCCAATAGTGCCTCGCGGTTGTTCAGGAACACGTCGCGCCACATGTCTACGTCGCTCGCCGCGATGCGGGTGAAATCGCGGAAGCCGGAAGCGGCGAATTTCAGCACCGCCTCGCGGGTTTCCTCGGCCAGATCGTCGGCCGTGCCGCAGATGGTGAAGGCGATCAGATGCGGCAGGTGGCTGACGATCGCCACCACCTTGTCATGCGTCGTCGGGTCCAGCGTTTCCACGGTGGAACCGGCGCGGCGCCACAGCTCCTTCACCTTCTCCACGGCCTCGGGGTCGCTCTCCGGCAGCGGCGTGACGATGGTGTAGCGGCCCTTGAACAGGGTGCTGAAGCCGGCATCCGGGCCGCTGTGCTCGGTGCCCGCCATCGGGTGCGCCGGCACCAGATGCACGCCCGGCGGCAGCAGAGGCGACAGATCGCGCACCACGCTGCCCTTGGTGGAACCGACATCGGTCAGCACGCAGCCTGGCGCCAAATGCGGCGCAATCTGCGCCATCACCTTGGCATAGGCCCCAACCGGCACGCAGAGGATCACGCAATCGGCGCCCTCGACAGCGCGTGCCGCGTCGGGCTCGACCTCGTCGGCAATACCCAGTTCACGCACCCGCGCAAGCGTCGCGGCACTGCGCGCCGTCGCCACGATGGTCTCGGCGATATCGCCGCGTTCCCTAGCCAGGCGCGCCAGCGAAGACCCGATCAGCCCGATGCCGACCAGGCACAGCCGCTTGAACAGCGGCGCGCCACCCTCCGGACCGGACATCAGCCGACAAAGGCCTTCACGGCCTCCAGCACCAGCGTGCATTCCTCGGCGGTGCCGACCGTGATGCGCAGGCAGTTCGGCAGGCTATAGGCGCCGACCAGCCGCACGATCAGCCCGCGCGCCCGCAGCGCCGCGTCACACGCCTTGGCCCGCGCCGGGTCGCCGAAATCGATCAGCAGGAAGTTGCCCTCGCTCGGGTACACCGTCAGGCCCAACTCGCGCAGCCCGTCGCCCAGCTTGCCGCGCCACAGCGCGTTATGGACAACAGACTTCTCGACCCAGCCCTCTTCCTCCAGCGCGCCGATACCCGCCGCCATCGCCTGGGCGTTCACGTTGAACGGGCCGCGCACGCGGTTCAGCACGTCGATCACCTCGGGGCCGGCATAGGCCCAGCCCAGCCGCGCGCCGCCCAGGCCGAACACCTTGCTGAAGGTGCGCGTCATCACCGTGTTGGTGCCGGCATCCACCAGTTCCACGCCGGCGTCGTAATCCGGGTGGCGGACGTATTCGGCATAGGCGCTGTCCAGAACTAACAAAATGTCGTCGCGCAGGCCGGCGCGCAGCCGGGTCACCTCGCCGCGCGGCAGCATGCTGCCGGTCGGGTTGTTCGGGTTGGCCAGGAACACCAGCTTCGTGCGCGGCCCGCAGGCGGCGATCATCGCGTCGATGTCGGCCGTCAGGTTCTTCTCCGGCACCTTGATCACGCGGCAGCCGGCATAGCGGCCGCTGATGTCGTACATGACGAAGCCATGCGCGCTCATCACCAGCTCGGTGCCCTCGCCGCCATAGGCCAGGATCAGGTGCTGGATCAGCTCATCGCTGCCGTTGCCGCAGACGATGCGCGCGGGGTCCAGGCCGAACTTCCGGCCGATGGCGGCGCGCAGCGGGCCGGCATGGCCATCGGGGTAGCGGTGCATCTCGGCCGCGGCGCGCTGCATGGCGGCCACGGCGCCGGGCGGCACGCCAAAGGCGCCCTCGTTCGAGGACAGCTTGATGATGCGGTTGACGCCCTCGACCTTGGACTCGCCGCCGACATAGGGCTCGATCGAGAGGATGCTCGGGCGGGGCAACGGATTCGCCATGGTGACTACTCTCCTCTCTCCGGCACGGCATAGAAACCGAGCGGTTGGGCACGTTCGAACGGCAGGCCAGCAAGTCGGGGATCATCGACCTGCAAGGCGCCATCCACTTCGACCAGCAGGCGGGTAAAGCCTGCGTCCGTCCGCAGTTGCAGGGCCAGCGGCACCAGCCCGGCCGCGGTCAGCGCCTGGGCCACCGAGGCCCGGCTCAGGGACCGCCCGGTCTCCAGCCGCAGCAGGCTGCGGTCGTGCCCGGTCTCGTCCGGCGGCACCGGCGCTACCGCCAGCATCTCCTGGCCATGCTCGGCGGCGGAAAGGAAGGGCAGCCGCGCCACCACCTGCAACCGGGGGCTTTCCAGCCGAGTCCACCAGGCGGCCTCGGCCGGCTCGGCCTCCTGCGGCAGCGGCAGTATCGCCAGGCTGGCCTTGCCGGAGGACACCGCCGCCAGCGCCGCAGCGCCCGAGGGATGCAGCTTCACCGGCGTGCCGGCGCCGAAATGCTCCCGCACCACGCGCTCCTGCTCCGGTTGGCGGATGCAGGCGGCGACCGAGAAGTTGCCCTGCATCAGGGTGGAACTGGCGAAGATCTCTCGCCAAAGCCGCACCAAGGCGGCAGTTGGCAGTGGCCCGGCATGGCGCGCCAGCAGGCGGCGCAGGATCAGCGCCTCCCGCCCTGGGCGCAGCGGCGTGCCGGCGCCCTTGGCGCGGCTCTGGGCCAGGCGCGCCACGACATCGGCCCGCTGCATCAGCAGGTCGTGCAGGGCGTCATCGAGCCGGTCGATCTCCGCCCGGAGTGCAGGTAGCGAAGGATCAGCGGCGGGTGAGGTCATGGGATCAGAGGGTGCGTTCATTGCCTGGCGTCTTCGCCAACAGCAATAGACGCCAGCGACCGCCACGCCAAGCGGTGGTGCGCCGATGGCTGCCCCGCGCCCGGCTCGCTCCGCCGGCGCAACGCTGCCGCGCCGGCCGCGGGCCCCATGGCCGGGCAGCCGGAAGCGCCGGGGCGGAGCGCCGGCTGCTCGACAACCGGGCTCAGGGTGCTCCGGCAGGGCGGCGCGCGCTGTAAAGGTTGAAGCAAGGGCGACACGGCCTTAATGCTGCGGCACAACGCAACGCCCACGGCCATGTCAGCACCCGTCGCCCCGTTTCCGCAGGTGGACCACCAGCGCGCCGTCTTCACCGACGGCCTGGCGCTGGACTGTGGCGTGACGCTGGCGGGCCACACCGTGGCCTATCGCACCTACGGCAAGCTCAACACGGCCCGCAGCAACGCCGTGCTGGTCTGCCACGCGCTGACCGGGGACCAGTATCTGGCCGAAACCAACCCCGTCACCGGCAAGCCCGGCTGGTGGGACAACATCGTCGGCCCCGACCGCCCGCTGGACACCAACCGCTACTTCCTGATCTGCGCCAACGTGCTGGGCGGCTGCATGGGCTCCACCGGCCCGCGCGAGGAAATGACCGATGCCGAGGGCCACGGCATGGGGCGGCCCTGGGGTACGGATTTCCCCAACATCACCGTCCGCGACATGGTCCGCCAGCAGAAGCGCCTGGTGGAGCACCTCGGCATCGACCGCCTGCTGGCCGTCGTCGGTGGCTCGCTGGGTGGCATGCAGGCGCTGCAATGGGCTGCCTGCTACCCCGAAAGCGTCTTTGCCTGCGTGCCCATCGCCACGGCGGCGCAGCACAGCGCGCAGAACATCGCCTTCGACGAGGTTGGCCGCGCCGCGATCCATGCGGACCCGGACTACCGCGGCGGCCGCTACTGGGAGGATGGCCGCGTGCCGGCCCAGGGCCTTTCCGTGGCCCGGATGGTCGCGCACATCACCTACCTGTCCGAGGAAGCCCTGCAACGGAAGTTCGGCCGCAAGCTGCGCGGCGCGCAGACGCTGACGCTGCTGGAGGACGTGTTCGAGGTGCAGTCCTACCTGCGCTACCAGGGCAGCACCTTCGTGCGCCGGTTCGATGCGAACAGCTACCTGACCATCACCCGCGCCACCGACTACCTGGACATCGCCGCCGAGCACGAGGGCAGCCTGGCCCGTGCCTTCGCTGGTACCGCCACGCGCTTCTTCGTCGCGTCCTTCAGTTCCGACTGGCTCTACCCGACCAGCGAAAGCCGCCACATCGTGCGCGCGCTGAACGCGGCGGCGGCCAATGTGAGCTTCGTGGAATTCCCCACCGACAAGGGCCACGACGCCTTCCTACTGGAAGAGCCCGAGTTCCACCGCGCGCTGGGCGGGTTTCTGGCCGGTTGCGCCGCGCGGCTGGGGGTTTGAGCCCGATGCCCGACACTCACCCGCCGATCCAATACGTCGCCAAGAACATGCGGCTCGACCTGCGGCTGATCGGCGAGATGGTAACGCCTGGCGCCCGCGTGCTGGATATCGGCTGCGGCGATGGCGCGCTGCTGGCGCACCTGACCACCACCAAGGGCGCCGATGCCCGCGGCATCGAGATCGACATGGCCGAGGTGACCGAGGCCGTGGCCAATGGCCTGGCCGTGATTCATGGAGATGCCGACAACGACCTGGCCTTCTATCCGGATGCCGCCTTCGACTACGTCATCCTCTCCCGCACGCTGCAAGCGGTGGAGCGCCCGCGAGAAGTGCTGCGCCAGATGCTGCGCATCGGCCGCCACGCCATCGTCAGCTTTCCGAATTTCGGACATTGGCAGGTGCGCTGGCAGTTACTGACCGGCGGGCGCATGCCGATGACCGGCACCTGGCATCGCCCCTGGTTCGAGACGCCGAACATCCACCCCTGCTCCATCCGCGACTTCTTCGACCTGTGCGCGCTGGAAGGCTACACGGTGGAACAATGGCTGGCGGCGGATGAAAACGGCCTGCGGGCGCCCTGGCGGCGCTCCTCGCGGCTTGCCAACCTGTTTGGGGAGCAGGCGCTGTTCCTGCTCCGCCGCGGTTGAACCCAGGCTTCAGTGCAGGCGCAAGCCGCGGCCACGCTTGGCGGCGCCGGGTGCGTGGGCCGGGGCGGGGACCGGCGCCTGGATCGCTATCTCGGGCAGCAGGCAGGCCGCCAGCGCCGCATGGCGGGCCGCATCCTCCGCACCAAGGCGGCGGCATTCCGCCTCCACATAGGACAGCATCAGCAGCAGCGCCTGGCGGTCCGTCGTCTCGGTTTCAGTCTGCGCAGGCAAGGCAGAGGCGTTCATCCTGAGGGCTCCAAAGCACTGTCTACTGCATACACACATACAAGTGAACGGACACTGAATGCAATCCCGGGCGTCCAGGCTGATGACGGAGGGGCAGTCTCAGCCTAGGGTTTGCCGGGATATCACCGGGAGGTTAACCATGAGTCGGCCGCTGCAACTGCTGTTTTTCCTGCTGCTCGCGATGAGTTCATCTTCGGCCATGGCCGGAACGACCTTCGACCAGGTCAAGGCCCGCGGCAGCCTGGTCTGCGGCGTCAACACCGGCGTCGCTGGCTTCAGCGCGCCGGATGCGCGCGGCGTGTTCCAGGGCCTGGACGCCGATTTCTGCCGCGCCATCGCCGCCGCGCTGTGGGGCGACACCAGCAAGGTCCGCTTCGTCCCCACCACCTACCAGACCCGCTTCGTCGCGCTGCAATCCGGCGAGATCGACGTACTGGCCCGCAACGTGACGCAGACCCTGCTGCGGGATACCTCGCTCGGCTTCAACATGGCCGGCGTGAACTTCTACGATGGCCAGGGCTTCATGGTGCCTAAGCGCGCCAACATCACCAGCGCCAGGCAGCTGAATGGCGCCACCGTGTGCGTGCTGCCCGGCTCGACCACCGAACTCAACCTGGCCGACTACGCCCGGCGCGAGAACATCCGCATCGCCCCGGTCGTGCTCTCCTCGATGGATGAGATGACCGCCGCCTACCAGGCCGGCCGCTGCGATGCGATGACCAGCGACGCCAGCCAGCTCGCGGCGCTCCGTGTCTCGGCGCTGCGCGACGCCAATGAGCACGTCGTCCTGCCGGAACGTGTCTCCAAGGAGCCATTGGGCCCGATGGTCCGCCACGGCGACGACCAATGGCTGGACCTGGTGGCCTGGGTGCTGCGGCTGATGGTGGAGGCCGAGGAAGTCGGCCTGACCCAGGCCAATGTCGAGCAGATGCGCACCAGCACAGACCCCAACATCATGCGTATTCTCGGTGTCACGCCGGGCTTCGGCAAGGCGCTGGGGTTGGAGGAGAACTGGGCCTTCAACGTCATCAAGCTCGTGGGTAACTATGGCGAGGTGTTCAATCGGACGCTCGGCGCCGGCAGCCCCATCGGCCTGCCGCGCGGCCTGAACGACCTGTGGACCCGGGGCGGGCTGATGTACGCCCTGCCGCTGCGGTAACCGGCCGGCCGCACCGCACCCGACAAAAAAATCGCCCGGCAGGTTGAGCCTGCCGGGCCGAGTCGAGGGAGGAAGTGTCCAGTCTGGCCCTTCCGAGACTGAATGCTCTTCCGGGCCGCCCCCGTTTTCCTGCAAAAGTCAGGGGGCGTCGTTGATCCATCTCAAGATGTGCAGCGCCGGCGGCACGCCTTAATTTCGTCACGGTCCTCAATCAGAAACCAAATTGCTGCAACGCAGCATAAGTCAGACAGGGAGCCAGGATATGCCTCGGGTTGCATTGGTTACGGGCGGTCAGCGCGGCATCGGCGCCGCCATCTCCGAAGCGTTGCAGGCCGCCGGGCGCACGGTGGTTGCCAGCTACGCCGGCAACGATGCCGCCGCCGCAGCCTTCACCAAGCGCACCGGCATTCCCTGCTACAAGTTCGACGTGGCCGACTACGACCAGTGCGCCGCCGCCATCAAGCAGATCAGCACGGAAGTCGGCCCGGTGGAGATCCTGGTCAACAACGCCGGAATCACCCGTGACGCCACCATGAAGCGCCTGAGCCGCGACATGTGGGACGCCGTGATGGATACCAACCTGGGCGGTTGCTACAACACCTGCAAGCTGGTCTGGGATGGCATGTCGGCGAAGAAGTTCGGCCGCATCGTCAACATCGGCAGCGTCAACGGCCAGGCTGGCCAGTACGGCCAGGTGAACTACGCAGCCGCCAAGTCCGGCATCCATGGCTTTACCAAGGCCCTGGCCCAGGAAGGCGCGCGCAGCCAGATCACCGTCAACGCCATCGCACCGGGCTACGTGGACACGGAGATGGTCCGCGCCGTGCCGCCGGACGTGCTGGAGAAGATTGTCGCCCGCATCCCGATGGGCCGGCTGGGCCGGGCGTATGACATCGCCCGCGGCGTGCTGTTCCTGACCGCCGACGATGCGGATTTCGTGACCGGGAGCACGCTGAGCATCAACGGCGGTCAGCATATGTATTGAGGCCTCCCTGGGCGCCAGCTGCGGCTGGCGCCCACCCAGAGCCTCATGCATCCTCCCACGCGAAAAACGGGAGGCTCAGCCATGCACTTCGTCCTGATCGGCGACGACCACACCGACGCCGCCGCCCCGGCGCGCCGCATCGCCACCCGCCCGGCGCATGTCAGGAACCTCATCACCTGGGCGCAGGCCGGCAAGCTGATCCTCTCCGGCCCGCGCATGCCGGATGACGAGACCACCACCGGCAGCCTGCAATTCTTCGACGTCGTCGACCGCGCCGAGATGGACGCCTACCTGGCGGTCGAGCCGTTCCAGCAGGCCAGCGTCTGGGCGCAGTTGGAGATCCGGCCTTTCCGCGTCGCCCCGCTGCCCTACCCGGCCCCGCCGGCGCCGGGCGAAACGCCCATCATCACCTGGGCCATCATCGCCATGGATGGCACCGATGCCGGCGCCGAGGCCCGCCGCCTGGCCGCCCGCCCGACCCACCTGACCGGGCTGCAACCGCTGCTGGCGGAGGGTCGCGTGCGCCTCGGCGGCGCCATCCTGGACGCGCCGGACGGCCGCATGGTCGGCTCCATCATGGCCGTGACGGCGCCCGATGCAGCTGCCGCCCGGGCCCTGGCCGAGACCGACGCCTACACGCGCGAGGGGGTCTGGCAGTCCATCCGCGTGGAACGCTGGCGCATCGGCCCGCAGCCCTACAAGAAGCTGCCCGGCCAGGCGTAAGCGGCGGGCAGTCAGCCCAGGCCGAAGGCCAGCCCCACCACCCAGCTGACGCCGGCAATGACCAACGCGCCCCAGAAGGCACTGACAAAGCTATCCACCGCCATCCCCGGCACCAGGTAGGCCGTCAGCATGAGCATCAGGGCATTGATGACCAGCAGGAACAGGCCAAGCGTCAGGAAGGTCAGCGGCAGCGTCAGCAGCGCGAAGACCGGCTTCACCAGCGCATTGACCAGGCCGAAGACGATGGCAGCGAAGATCAGGTTCAACCCCGTCTCCGGCACCGTGATGCCACTGACGACGCGCGTTGCCGCCCATAGCGCGAAGGCGGTAACCAGGACGTGGATGATGAAGCCCATGCTCGCTCTCCCCGGCGGTTGCGCCCGCCTGGCGGGCAGTGTTGCCAGATGAGCGCCGGGCGTTCCACCCCCGTGGGCCGCGCGCCGCTGCCCCCGGCCTCGGGCAGTCGGCGAGCCACGCTGCTCGGCGCGATGGCGCTGCTGCTCTGGGCCTTCCTGGCGCCGTCGGCGCGGCTGGCGCACCCCTTGCCGCCGCTGCTGCTGACAGGCCTTGGCTTCGCGGTCGGCGGCGGGCTGGCGCTGCTGCTGGTGGCCGCGAAGGGCCGGCTGGCCCTGCTGCGGCAACCCGCGCTGGCCTGGGCGCATGGCGTCGGCGGCCTGGCCGGCTTCCACGCGCTGTACTTCGCCAGCCTGGCCCTGGCGCCAGCGGTGGAAGCCAACCTGTTGAACTACCTCTGGCCGCTGCTGATCGTGGTGTTGTCGGCGCCCATCCTGGGCCTGCCGCTCGGCCCGTGGCGGCTGGCGGGCGTTTTGCTCGGCCTGGCCGGCGCGGCGCTGCTGCTGGGTGCCGGCGCCGCCTTCCCTGCCTCAGCCGCGCTGGGCTTCGGCTGCGCGTTGCTCTCGGCGCTGACCTGGGCGCTGTATTCGGTGCTGTCGCGCTGCATGGCGGCGGTGCCGACCGAGGCGGTGGCCGGCTTCTGCCTGGCCTCCGCCGCGCTGGCCCTGCTGGCGCACCTGGCGTTCGAGACCATGCCGGCAGGGCTGTCCGCACTGCAGGTCGCGGCGGTGCTGCTGCTCGGCCTCGGCCCGATGGGCGCCGCGTTCTTCCTCTGGGATATCGGCATGAAGCAGGGCGACCCGCGGCTGTTGGGCACGCTGGCCTATGCCACGCCGGTCGCCTCCACCCTGCTGCTGGCCGCCAGTGGGGAAGGCACGCTGGGCTGGCGCGCCCTGGCGGCAGCGGCGCTGGTGGCGGGCGGCGGGCTGGTGGCCAGCCGGGCCAAAACCTAGCCCGGTTGCCACCCCGGCGGCGCCATCTCGAAGCCGCTGAACTCAAAGGCCGGGCATACCGTGCAGCCCATCAGCACCCAGGCCCCCAGCGGCGCCGCCGCCTGCCACCAGCCGGCCGGCACCAGCGCGAAGGTCACTTCCCCGGCGCCGAGATCCGGCCCCAGCCGCACCTCGCGCCGCTCGCCATCCGGCCCGACCATACGCAACAGCAAGGCGCCACCGGCATACCAGTGCCAGGCCTCGGCCGCGTCCACTCGGTGCCAGTGGCTGCTCTCGCCGGCTGCCAGAAGGTAGTGGATCGCGGTGCCCGCGCCGCGCCCGCCACCCGGCGGCTGGTCGCGCCACAATTCCCGGTACCAACCACCTTCGGGATGCGCCTGCAGCCCCAGCGCGGCGATCACCGCGCTGGCCGGCTGCGCCGCATCCCTCAGGTTCACGCCCAAGCGGGCTTCAGCCAACCGGCATGGTCTGCGCCAGCGGCGGCAGCTTCACCACCCGTTCGTACCAAGCGGCCAGCTTAGGCGCCGCGCCGCGCCAGGGCTCGTTCGCGTAGCGGAAGTCCAGGTAGCCCAGTGCGCAGGCGATGGTGATCTCGCCGATCGTGGTCAGCTCGCCCAGCGTCTGCGCCTCGCTCTCCAGCGCCGCAATGGCCTTGTCCACCTTGCCGCGCTGCTGCGCGATATAGGTCACGCGGCCTTCGTCCTGCGGCAGAGCAATCTCGCGCCGGCGCGGCTGAGAGGCGTCCAGGATGCCATCGGCCAGCGCCTGCTGGCGCAGCGCCTTCCAGCGCGCCGGACCCGCGGGCGGGAACAGCTTCGGCGCGTCGCCGATGCTGTCCAGGTATTCGCAGATCACCGGGCTGTCGAACAACGACATGCCGTCATCCGTCACCAGCGTCGGCACCTTGTTCAGCGCGTTGAACGGCGTCAGCTCGGGCGAGGTGCTGCCGATCTCCCAATTCTCGAACTTCACGCCGCGCTTGATGGCGCAGGCGGTGGCCTTGCGGACATAAGGGCTGGCGCCCGACTTGGTCAGCTTCATTGGACAATCCCTCTGGTTGATCCCCGCGCAGCCTAACCCCGGTCGCCTCACTTGGGCAGCAGGGTCAGCGTCGATTCCGTCACGGCGCGTACGGCCTCGGCGCCATAGGCCAGCGGAAAGGTCTCCCCGGCCACCCACGGGGCGTACAGGTCGGCATAGTGCGGGCTGCGCGGGTCGCCCGACTGCCCCGGCAGATTGCTGGCCCGCGCCCGCTCCCAGTCGCCAAGCTCCACCACCATGCGGAAGCTGGCGCCGCCGGTGGCCTGCGGCCTGGCCGCGCTGACCCACCAGCGCGCCATCAGCGTGGCGCCATCGCCGCCGCTGCGCCCGCCCAACACGTTCGCCTCGGGCGTCATCGCCCCCAGCGGGTGGCGCAGTTCCACCCGATGCAGGTCGCCCCAGCGCCGCCCGTCCGACGGCAGCGCCCGCCAGCGTGCCGCCGCGGCGGCCAGTGCCTCGGCCACCAGCGGCAGCCGGCGCTCGCCGAGGCGCGCATCCTCGCCCGTCACCAGTGCCAGCATCACCTGCGGGTGCAGCAGCGGCAGGGTGGCGCGCAGCGGCTCCGGCACCATTGCCAGCCGCACCGCGGCGGAAAGCTCCGACCACCAGAAGGCGAAGATCGCCGCCGCCTCGCTCTCGGCGCCCATCCGCGTATCCCAACCGCGCAGCAGCGCTGCCTCGGCCGGTGCATCGGGCAGGCTGGCCAATACCGGCAGCAGGGCGCGGGCGCGCAGGCTGACCACATCCTGTTGCAAGGCCAGCGCCTCCGCCTGGCCGTGCGGCGCCTGCACCGCCAGCACCTCCGTCATGCGGCGATAGCGGTCATCCGGAATCCACTCCCAACTGGTCCTCCGGGCATCGGGCCAGCTCTCCGGGAAGGGCATCTGGTTGCCGCTGGCGATCCAGCCGCGTTCCGGGTTGAGCTCGCCGACCAACTGCTCCAGCGGCATGAAGCCATCCCACGCGAAGCCACCCGCCGCGGGCACCGGCAGCAGCCCGTCATGGCTGCGCCGCCGCGGCATCCGGCCGCCGGTCTGCCAGCCGATATTGCCGTCCACATCGGCATAGAAGTAGTTGCTGCCCCAGGAGACGTAGCGCAGCGCAGCCTGGTGCTCCACCCAGTCCCGCGCCACCGTCACGCCGATATATTCCAGCGCCGTCGAAGGCCCGGGCTGCAACTGCGCGCTGCGCAGCACCAGCGCCCGATGCGCCCCCTGGTCCTCAAAGATCACCGGCCCGAGCGCGGTCCGCGCCAGCGTCACCACGGCCTCGGCGGCGTCCCGCACGGCGATCCGCTCGGTCACCCGCGTGATGGGCGCCCAGCCGCCGGGCACCCGGTACGCGCCGCCCGCCGCGTCCAACTCCAACAGGTACAGGTCTTCCTGGTCCATCTGGAAGTCGGTGCGGCCGCGCGCCACCCTGTCGTTATGGCCGCCCTGCATGCCCGGCCGGAACACCCAGCCGCTGCCGATGGCGTCCAACCCCGGCGCCTTCAGGTGGCTGATGAACTGCGGCCCGGGCACCGAGACCGGCAGATGCGGGTCCGTCGCCAGCAACGCCCGACCGGAACCGCTGCGCCACGGCGCCACCACCCAGGCGTTGCTGCCCTGCTGCGCGTCCAGGTCGTCAGCCTCGCCCAGGGCCGTCGCAGTGCCGGCCGGCCCCAGCGCGCCGCCCCGACGCGTGCGCGGCCAGGGCGAGGGCCCGGCGTTGCGCTCCAGCAGCACCAGCTGCTCCGGCTTCAGCGCGCAAGGGTCCAGCCCCTCCGGCACCACCAGCGGATGCGGTGGCTCCAGCTTCTGCGCCAGGCCTTCCAGCTCCAGCGCCCCGGCGCAGGCCAGCACGGCGCGCCGCATCTCCCCGCGGACATTGGGCGGGCCGCTGCGGCGCATCAGCATCAGGTCATCGGCCGCCCAGGGTTCCGGCAGCATGTCCATCGCCGCGAACTCGGGCGGCAGCAGCGCAGGGTTGGCCAACACCTCGGCGATGCGCGCGTTCACCCCCGCCACCCAGGCCCGTGCCAGCGGCACCGCCGGCGGATACTGCACCGCCCATTCGGCCGCCAGGTCGCCACGGAACAGCAGCGTCCGCGCCGCCAGGTCCAACGGCAGGAACTCGGGCCCGAAGGCCACCGCCATCCGCCCGAGCATCCGGCGCCGGGCATTGTCCATCTGCCAAAGCCGGTTGCTGGCGGCGGCATAGCCCTGGCCGAAGAAGGCATCCGCCTGGCTGGCGGCGATGATGTGCGGCACGCCCCAACGGTCGGTAACGATCTCAACCGGCGCGCCCAGGCCTTCGACCCGGGCGGTCTGCGCCAGGCCCGGCACGGCCCACAACGCCAGCAGCAGTACAATCCGACGCATTGCCGCCCCCGCAGGTTACCGCAGCGGCAGGCTATACCCCGGGGTCAGTGGTGCAACCGCCCGCCGGCGGCCCCAAGCGACCGCGCCGGCCGCCTGGCTTCAGCGGAAGTTGTCCTTGGCGCCGCGGATTTCCGCCAGCCGCGCCATGCTGCCGGCGCGCAGGAAGGGGTTGGCCGCCATTTCCTGGGCCATGGTCGTCGGCACCGTCGGCCGGCCGGCGGCGCGCTGCACCTTGGCTTCCTCGCACCGCGCCATCAGCGCGGTGTTGTTCGGCTCAACCGTCAGGGCGAAGCGCGCATTGCTCTCGGTATATTCATGCCCGCAACAGACCAGCGTCTCCCCGGGCAGGGCCGCCAGCTTGCGCAGGCTTTCGAACATCTCCGCGGCATTGCCTTCCAGCAGGCGGCCGCAGCCCAGGCTGAACAAGGTATCGCCGCACAGCAGCACGCGGGCGGTGGCGAAGTGGAAGGCGATGTGCCCGCGGGTATGGCCTGGCGTGTCGATCACCACCGCCTCGGACCCGCCCAGCGCCACCTTGTCACCCTCGGCCAGGGAGATATCCAGCTTCGGCAGCCGGCGCGCATCGGCCGTGGCGCCGACCAGCTTCGCCCCGTACCTGGCGCGCAATTCCTCGGCTCCGGCGATGTGGTCCCCGTGGTGATGGGTCAGCAGCACCAGGTCCAGCCGGCCGCCATTGGCCTCCACGGCGGCGATGGCCGGGGCGGCTTCGCCGGGATCGCAGATGGCCACCGCACCGGTCGCCGCATCCTTCAGCAGCCAGATATAGTTGTCCGACATCGCCGCCACCGGCTCGACCGAAAGTGCCATGCGCTCAAATCTCCCAGCGACCATTGTTAGTACCATAGCTAATTCCATCGGGGGCATCCAACCCGGCTCCCGCCACCCTATATTGGAGGGATGAGCCACGAGGTCCACGGCCTGGGCGACTTCTATTCCTCGCCAGCGGGGCAGGTTGCCGCGCGCCTGCTGCGCCGCCGCCTGCGCACACTGTGGCCGGACGTGCGCGGCCAGGCGGTGCTGGGCCTGGGCTATGCCAGCCCCTACCTGCGGCTGTGGCGAGAGGAGAGCGCGCGCTGCGTCTGCCTGGTGCCCAGCCACATGCGGCCCTGGCGCTGGCCGCGCAAGGCGCCCAGCCGCACCGCCATTGCCGATGAGGACAGCCTGCCCTTCCCGGACCTGAGCTTCGACCGGTTGCTGCTGGTGCATGGGTTGGAAGCCGCCGAAAACGCCCGCCGCCTGCTGCGGGAAGCCTGGCGCGTGCTGAAGGATGACGGCCATCTGATGGTCGTGGTGCCGAACCGGCTGGGCGTGTGGGCGCACCGCGACAACACCCCCTTCGGCCACGGCCAGCCCTATTCCCCCGGGCAGTTGGAAGCGCTCCTGCGGCGCCAGATGTTCCGGGTGGAACGCCGCGACGCCGCGCTGTTCATCCCGCCCTTCCACAGCCGGCTGCTGCTGCGCGGCGCCGGGGTGTGGGAAAGCCTGGGCCAGGCCATTGCGCCGCGCTTCGCCGGGCTGACGTTGGTGGAGGCGCAGAAGGACATTTTTGCCGGAGTGCCGGTGGATGTGGCGAAGGCGCGGCGGCGGCGAGTGGTCGTGGTGGCACAGGAAGGCATCTAGCCCCCGGCACGCCGCTTGCACTTAGCCCGGCACCAACCCGAGGCTTCCGCATGACCTTCTCTCGCCGCGCCCTTCTCGGCGCCTCCGGCTTTGCCGCACTGCCCGCCGATTGGGCAATAGCTCCCGCCACCGCGCAAGGCGAGCGCGTCATCCGCTACGGTATCTCGATGAACGACATCCCGCAGACCACCGGCCAGCCGGACCGTGGCGCGGGCGCCTACCAGTTCACCGGCTACACGCTGTACGACCCGCTGGTCGCCTGGGAGATGGACGTCGCCAACCGCCCGGGCAAGCTGATGCCGGGCCTGGCCACCCGCTGGGAAGCCGACGCCGCCGACCGCAAGAAGTGGGTCTTTCACCTGCGCCCCGGCGTGAAGTTCCACGACGGCAGTGCCTTCGACGCCGATGCCGTGGTCTGGAACTTCGACAAGGTGCTGAACCCGCAGAGCCCGCATTTCGACCAGCGCCAGGCCGCCCAGGTCCGCCCCCGCCTGCCCAGCGTGGCCAGCTGGCGCAAGCTGGATGCGATGACCGTGGAAGTGACCACCAAGGCGGTGGACAGCATCTTCCCGTACCAGATGCTGTGGTTCCTGATCTCCTCCCCGGCGCAATACGCCAAGCTGGGCAACAGCTGGGAAAAGTTCGCCTTCGAGCCTTCCGGCACCGGCCCGTTCAAGCTGGCCCGCCTGGTGCCCCGTGCCAGCGCCGAGCTGGTGCGCAACAGCGAATACTGGGCCCCCAAGCGGATGGCCAAGGCCGACCGCATCATTCTGGTCTGCGCGCCGGAAGCCACCACCCGGAGCAATGCGCTGCTGACCGGACAGGTCGATTTCATCGAAACCCCGGCCCCCGACTTCGTCCCCCGGCTGAAGCAGTCGGGCATGAAGATCGTGGAAAACGTCACGCCGCATGTGTGGAACTACCACCTCAGCACGCTGCCCGGCTCCCCCTGGACCGACATCCGCCTGCGCAAGGCCGCCAACCTGGCCATCAACCGCGATGAAGTCGTGGCGCTGATGAACGGCCTGGCCAAGCCGGCGGTCGGCGTGGTGGACCCTTCCTCCCCCTGGTTCGGCAAGCCCAAGTTCGAGGTGAAGTACGACCCCGACCAGGCCCGCCGCCTGGTGCAGGAAGCCGGCTTCAGCCGCGCCAACCCGCTGAAAACCAAGTTCCTCATCGCCACCGGTGGCAGCGGCCAGATGCTGTCTATGCCGATGAACGAATACATCCAGTCCGCCTACCGCGAAGTGGGCATCGAGCTGGAGTTCCAGGCCGTGGAGCTTGAGGTGCTCTACACCTGCTGGCGCCAGGGCGCGGCCGGTGAGATCGCCCGCCAGGGCAACATCACCGCCAACAATGTGGCCTATGTCACCAGCGACCCGCTCTACGCGCTGATCCGCTTCTTCGGCTCCAACCAGGTGGCGCCGACCGGCGTGAACTGGTCCCACTACAAGGACGCCGAGGTGGATGGCTGGATCAACGAAGCCCTGGCCACCTTCGACGACACCAAGGTGGATGAGCTGATGGCCAAGGTCCACGCCAAGGTGGTGGACGAGGCGCTGCTGGTCTTCGTGGTGCACGACACCAACCCGCACGCGCACAGCAACAAGGTGCGCGGCTACACCCAGGCGCAGCATTGGTTCCAGGACCTGACCACGCTGAGCTGACGCGATATCGCCAGGACCCGCTCGCTTCTGGCGGAAGTGCGCCGGCCCTGACTTGCGACGTCAAGCAACCCCTCCCCGGCTTGCGGCACCGGCGCCACAAGCCAGCCAGGCACTACTCCGCCCGGGCACCGCTTATCTTCACCAACTCCTGCCAGAACGGCCGCTCGCGGTCGGCACGCGCCTTCATATCGGCCGGCGTGGTGCCACGCAGCACGGCGGCCTGCGCCGCAAACCGGGCCTGCAAGGCGCTATCAGCGGCAATCGCACGCATGGCACCGGAGATCGCCGCCACCGCTTCGGCCGGCATCGCCGCCGGCCCGAACAGCCCGCCCCAGATGCCCACGGTGAACTCGGCGCGGCCAAGTTCCGCCATGGTCGGCACCTCCGGGATCAGCGCATTGCGCTCGGGCGAGGTGATCGCCAGCGCCCGCACCTGGCCGGAGCGGATCAGCGGCAGCCAGGCCGCCAGGTTGTCGATGGCAAACTGCGCGTCGCCGCGCAGGATAGCCGGTACCGCCTCGGCCGATCCGCGGAACGGGCTGTGCGTGACCCGCAGCGCATTGCGCTGGCCGAACAGCTCCCCCAGCAGGTGCGCGCTGGCGCCGATGCCGGGGCTGGTGAAGACTAGCGGGTTGGGCTGGGCGCGGCCCCAGGCGATGAACTCGTCCACCGTCTTGGCCGGCACATGCGCCGCCGGCACCAGCAGCACGTTGTACAGGTCCCACGCCATCGAGACCCAGCCGATGTCACCGACCTCGAACGGCATGCGCTGGAACAGGAAGGGGTTGATGACCCATTGGCTGACCGTGGCGGCACCCAGCGTATAGCCATCCGGCGCTGCCTTCACCGCGGCATCCACGCCGATATTGCCGGCGGCGCCGGGTCGGTTCTCCACCACGAAGGGCTGGCCCAGGCGCGCGGCCAGTTCGGTGGCGAGGATGCGCGTCAGCACGTCTGAAGCACCACCCGGCGGGTTGGGCACGATGAGGCGCACCGGCCGCTGCGGGTATCCCTGTGCCAAGGCTGGCCCGGCCAGGGCGGTGGCAGCGAGCGCCAGTGCAGCGCGACGCGGAATGGGTTTGGCGTTGCGCATGGCAAAGCGCTCCTGTCGATGATTGAATGGCAGTGCGCGCGTTTTCCCGCCGCAACGCTACCGGCCCGGAGGCAAGGCCCGCAATGGCTGATGACGCAATCCCGATCATCGATATCTCCGGCGTGCTGGCCGGCCGGCCCGGCGCGCTGCAGGTGGCGGCGCGGCAACTGCGGCACGCTTATGAGGAGATCGGCTTCTGGTTCCTCAGCGGCCACCAGGTGCCGCAGGCGCTGATCGACGCGACCTTCGCCGAGGCGGTGCGCTTCCACGCGCTGCCTATGGCGGAGAAGCTTTCGCTGAAGGCCAACCGGCACAATGTCGGCTACCTGCCGCTGAAGGGCTCCACCACACGGCACTCCACGCTCAATGCCAACAACAAGCCGAACCTGCTGGAAGGCTTTTTGGTGAAGCGAGATTTGCCGGCTGACCACCCGGACGTGCTGGCCGGCAAGCTGTATCGTGGCATGAACCAATGGCCGGAGGGGATGCCTGGCTTCCGGGAGACCTGCGTGGCGTACTGCGATGCGCTGGAGGCGTTAGGCAAGTCGGTGCTGCCGATCTACGCCGTGGCGCTGGATTTGCCGGAAGACTACTTCGCGTTGGGTTTCGTGGAGCCGCAGTACACGCTGCGCCTGGCGCACTACCCGCAACAGGACCCGATGGCAGAGAATGAGTTCGGCATTGCGCCGCACACCGACAGCACCTTCATGACGCTGCTGGCGCAGAACCACATACCCGGGCTGCAATTGCTAACCCAGGCGGGCGAGTGGCTGGACGCGCCGGCGCTGCCGGGCACCTTCCTGGTGAACTCAGGGGAGTTGCTGAAGCGTTGGACGAATGAGCGGTTTCTGGCGACACCGCATCGGGTGGTGAACCGCAGCGGGCGGGAGCGGTATTCGATTCCGTTCTTCTTCGATGCCGGCATCGACTACCGGATGGAGCCGCTGCCGAGCTGCGTCAGTGCCGAGCGGCCGGCTAGGCATGCGGCGACGACCTACGCCGAGTACCAAGCGTGGTTCCAGAGCCAGAACTACGACCATATCCGCGGTGGCGTGAAGGTTTCAATGGACTGAAACCCACGCCGGTCCAGCGGGCGCCTGCCCCCTGGTTGGGTGTTTGAGGGGCAAAGCCCCTCAATGCCTCACGCGAACGCTCAAGCGCGCTCGACGCACATCGCCACGCCCATGCCGCCGCCGATGCACAGCGTGGCCAGGCCGCGCTTGGCGCCCCGGCGCTGCATCTCGAACAGCAGGGTGTTCAGCACGCGCGCGCCCGAGGCACCGATCGGGTGGCCCAGCGCGATGGCGCCGCCGTTGACGTTGACCTTCTTGGTATCCCAACCCAGGTCCTTGTTCACCGCGCAGGCCTGGGCGGCGAAGGCCTCGTTGGCTTCCACCAAGTCCAGGCTGTTGGCGTCCCAACCGGCCTTCTTCAGCGCCTTCTTGGAAGCCGGGATCGGGCCGGTGCCCATGTAGGCAGGGTCGACGCCCGCGGTGGCCCAGGACACGATCTTCGCCATCGGCTTGATGCCGCGGCGGGCGGCCTCGGCGGCGGACATCACCACCAGCGCCGCGGCGCCGTCGTTGATGCCGGAGGCGTTGCCGGCGGTCACGGTGCCGTCCTTGGCGAAGGCCGGGCGCAGCTTGCCGAGAATCTCCATGGAGGTTTCCGGCTTCGGATATTCGTCGGCCGAGACCACCACGTCGCCCTTGCGACCCTTCACGGTCACCGGGACGATCTCATCGTTGAAGCGGCCGGCCTTCTGCGCCTCGCCGGCCTTGTGCTGGCTGGCGGCGGCGAACTCGTCCTGCTCGGTACGGCTCAGTTGGTACTGGCGGGCGACGTTCTCGGCGGTATTGCCCATGTGGTAACCGTGGAAGGCGTCCCACAGGCCGTCCTTCAGCATGGTGTCGACCAGTTCCAGGCTGCCCATCTTGGTGCCGGCGCGCAGTTGCTGGGCGTGCGGCGCCTGGGTCATGCTCTCCTGGCCGCCGGCCACGATGATGGTGGCGTCGCCGCAGGCGATCTGCTGCGCCGCCAGGGCCACCGCGCGCAGGCCGGAACCGCAGAGCTGGTTGATGCCGAAGGCGGTCGCCTCGTTCGGGATGCCGGCGTTGATGGCAGCCTGGCGGGCCGGGTTCTGGCCGGCGCCGGCGGTCAGGATCTGGCCCATGATGACCTCATCCACGTCACTCGGCGCCACGCCGGCACGTTCCAGCGCGGCAGTGATGGCCACAGTGCCGAGCGCGTGGGCCGAGAGGCTGGCGAAGGCGCCGTTGAAGCTGCCCACGGGCGTGCGCGCGGCGGAGGCGATGACGATGTCGGTCATGGTCTGGGTTCTCCCGATTATTTGCTGCGGCGCAGCATAAGGCCGAGGCAGGCGTATGGCAGAGCTTATATGGGTGTGGGCAGGCTGTGCAGCCATTCCTTCAGCGGCCGCCACAAGGCTGCCTCCGCGCCGCTGCCCACCACCATGCCGATATGCCCCGCCGCCGCCCGATGGACTTGCGCCGCCGGCAGTGCCGCGGCCAGCGCCTCGGCTGAGGCCGGCGGGACGATGCGGTCGCGCGCGGGGATGGCGCAGAAGGCCGGCATCGCCAGCGCCGCGGGGTTGACCGGCTGGCCGGCCAGGCGCCACGCGCCGCGCCCGGGCGTGTTGCCACCGTACCAACCCGCCAGCACCTCTCGCGCCACCGGAGCGGCCAGGGGAACGCCGTCGTTCAGCCAGTCCTCCAGCACCACGAAGCGCCGGGCCGCCGGGCCGTCCATCGGCAGGCGGGAGAAGCGGCGGAACTTTTCCGCGATGGCGAAGGGGTCCAGCACAGCAAACAGCAACTGCAGCGCCTCCACCGGCAGCGCATCCAGCAGGCCCATGGCGGGTTCCAGTACCGGCAGCAGCGCTGCCAGGGCGCGGGCCGCAGCGGGCTCGGCGGCGTGGAAGTCCCAGGGCGTGGCCAGCAGCGCCAGGGCGCGCACCCGGTCTGGCCGGCGCTGCGCTGCGGCAAGGGCCAGCAGGCCGCCCATGCAGTAGCCGGCCAGCACCACCGGCTGCGGCACCGCCATCAGCGCCCGTTCCAGCCGGCCGGCGACATAGGCGGTCAGATCGAAGCGGCGCTCCTCCGGGCCGGGCCAGCCCCAGTCGAGCAGCAGCGGCCGCACGCCCTGCGCCGCCAGCCAGCGCAGCAGGGAGGCGCCTTCATCCAGGTCCAGCACGCTGGCCTTGTTGACCAGGGAAGGGACGAACAGGACCACGGGGCCAGCCGCGCCTGGCGCGTAGTCCAGCAGGCGCGAGCCACCTTCGGCCCAGATCACCGGCGGCTCTGGCAGCCGGCGCTGATGGGGGTGGGTGCGGTAGGCGGCCAGGCCGCGTAGCAGGGCGCGATCCTCCCGTAGCAGGCGCCGCAGCACGGCGGCGCGGAAGGCTTCAGGTCGATGGCCGCCGGCGGCCAGTGCCGCGCCGATGCGCGCGGCCTCCTGCCGGCCGCAGCTCGACCTCGGCCAGGCGGCGTTCCAGTTCGGCCAGCCGTTCGGCCATGCGCTCGGCTCCGCTGGCGTTCCCGGCGGCAGGCTCACCAGGCTGGATGGGGGGCTGTTGGCCAGCGCCAGGCTGCCCCGGCTGGCGGCCAGCATCAGGTGGAGCGGCAGCGGGCGCGGGCCGCGCCGGGCGGGTGGGGGCCGGAGCAGCGGCAGTGGGGTCATCGGTCGGTCGGCCTTCGGCCCTGGGCGGCGCGAAGGGGAAGCCCGGCGGCGTCCCCGGCAGCCCGGCGCCCATGGCGCGCAGCCAAGCATTGCCCATCGCCGCCATGGAGCCCCAGGCGGCAGCAAGTTCCGGATCGGCCATCAGGCCGGCGATTTCGCTCTGCCACAGCGCGACCCAGTCCTCGGCCAGTCCATTCAACTCGTGCTCGGCTGCCGCCTTCTTCTGCCTGGCCATGCTGCCCCCAACCCCGGTGACCATAGCGCGCCACATCCCCGGCGTCAGCGGCTTGATGCACTGCGGAATCGCCCTAGGCCCCGCCCGGCCCCGATGTGCTAGGCTTTTGCTGGACAGTGAGTTTCAGCGGGGATCGCCATGTCGGATCGCAGCGCGCGGGGCGGAGCAGCCCCCTCGGCAACGTCAGGGGCCGAACCTGGCCAGGCCCCGATCAGCCCGCCGGTGGTAGTAAAGAAATACGCCAACCGCCGGCTCTACAATACGGAATCCTCCAGCTACGTTACGCTGGAGGACCTGGCGAACATGGTCCGGCTCGGCCGCGACTTCGTGGTCTATGACGCCAAGTCGGGTGAGGACATCACCCGCAGCGTGCTGACCCAGATCATCGTCGAGGAAGAGAGCAAGGGCCGCAACCTGCTGCCCGAAAGCTTCCTGCGCCAGTTGATCGGCTTCTACGGCGACAGCCTGCAATCCCTGGTGCCGAAATACCTGGAAAGCGCGATGTCCGGCTTTGCCAAGCAGCAGGAGCAGATGCGGAAGTCGGTGGAACAGGCCATGGGCGGGCTGATCCCGTTCCCCGGCACCTTCCCGCCGGGCTTCCCCGCCCCCTTCGGCACGCTGGAGGAACTGGGTAAGCAGAACATGGCCATGATGGAGCGCGCCATGAGCCTGTTCGCCCCGTTCCGCGGCGAGCCTGGCGCCGGCGCCAATGCGCCGTTGCCGCCCGCGCCGGAAGTTGAAGCGATGCGCCAGGAGTTGGATAACCTGCGCCGGCAACTGGCGGAGATGCAGGCAAAAGGCGGCTCTCCGCCGGCCAAGGGCTGAACCGGAAAGGTTCGCTGCCGCATTCTTTTCAACGCCGCGTTTGGCTCACGGCTTTGTCACACGCGCCCAGGTGGAACCCCCAGGGCACCCCCGGCCTTTCCCTGAGATAGCGACCCGGCCGCAGCATCCGCTGCGGCTGGGCGTATCGCCCAGTCACCGAAGGGGAACGGGATGCCGACCACGTCAGACGACGCCCAACGTCCAAAGCCGGCAGCCCCGGAAAAGCTGGGCCAGCGCGCCAATGCGGCCGACCACCATGTCGGCAGCCGTATCCGGGAACGCCGGATCATGATGGGGCTGTCGCAACAGCAACTCGCCCGCATGATCGGCGTCACCTACCAGCAGGCGCACAAGTATGAGCGTGGCCTGAACCGCATCTCCGCCGGCCGCCTGTTCGAAATCTCCCAGGTTCTCGGCGTGGCGGTTTCCTGGTTCTTCGACGGTCTGCAAGCCAACGCCGAACCGCGGCACGAGGTTTCCCAGCGGCAGCGCATGTGCCTGGAGTTGGCCCGGAACTTCGCGCTGATCGACAACGAGAAGCATCAGGAAGCCCTGAGCCAGATGGCGCGTGCGCTGGCCGCCCAGAACCAGGCTGGCCTGGCTGCCGCCGCCAATGGCCTGGACGAGGTCAGCGAACCGCACTGAGCCGGGGCCACCCAGCCCCGGCCCGCCTCCTCCCGCCGGGCCGGAGGGGGCGGCTCCGTCCCGCTACCGCGACGACAGGGATTTTCGCGCCCGGGACTCCCTCCTGATGGAGCCGCCTCGCCGGCTATGGCCGCGCATCCTGGGTGGTATGGCGCTGTTCCTGGGCGGCGGCTTTCTCGGCGTCAAGCTGACGCTTGAATTGCTGGCCGGCGACGCGCCGCCACGCCCACCCGCGGCGCGGAGCGGTGCCG
>CANBNK010000033.1 GCA_947371015.1 Acetobacteraceae bacterium
GACCGGGCGCTTCCTGCCCGTGGCCACCCGGGCGCGGCTGCTGGACCGCGCGCTGTCCTTCGCGCCGGATGCGCTGGTGGCCAATGGCGACCATGTCTACTGGGACCAGCGCCGCCAGGTGGGCGCCGGCACCGCCACGCTGCCGGAAGCGGTGACGCGCGTGACCGGCGTGTTCGCCCGCGAACAACCGCTGCTCGGCGGGCCGAACGAGGCGGTGCTGAAGCGTTCGGTCGGGCCGCAGATCGCGCCGCTGTATGGCGCCCGCTGCCGCAGCGTGCCGGTCTTCTTCATGCAGGACGACCACGACCACTTCGAGAATGACGAGGCGACCGACCGGCTGATCTCCTTCCCGCCCGACCCCTTCATGCTGGCGGCGGCGCGGGCCAGCCAGGCGCTGTACTACCCGGCCTTCCTGCCGGACGCGACACGGCCGCTCGGCCTGGGCAGCACGCGGGTGGATGGCATCTCAGAAAGCTTCGGCACGCTGCGCTATGGCAAGCTGCTGGAAGTGCTGATGTATGACTGCCGCCGCTTCATGACGCTGGCGGGGCCGAGCGCCAGCTTCCTGCCCGAGACCACCGAGGCGTGGCTGACCCAACGCATGGCGCAGAGCGACGCGGCGCACCTGATCAACGCGCCCTCCACCCCGCCAGGCTGGAGCGCGGGCAAGTGGGGCGAGTGGTATGCCGACCTGGAGGCCGGTGCGAAGCTGACGACCGAGCGGCCCAAGCCCTATTGGCAAAGCGGCTGGCGGGCCCAGCACGACCGCCTGCTGGCCGCGGCCAGCGCCATGCGCGACCGCACGCCGATCTTCGTCAGCGGCGACCTGCATGCGCTGGGCGAAACCCAGATCATGCGCAGCGGCGCGCAGGATTTCTCCCGCCACCCGATCACCTCCGTGCTGTGCGGGCCGGTCGGCACCGGACGGCCGGGCTTTCCCTCCGCCATCCGCGGCATGCTGCCGCAGGTGCCGGCGGGGCTGGAGGTACAGGAGGCGCTGCAGCCGCTGGAGGAGAACGGCTTCACCATCGCCGACTTCACGCCCGGCGATATGACGCTGCGCTATTTCAAGTGGCGGCATGAGGCTGTCGAGGCGATCGACAGCCTGCAGCCCTTCCGCACCACCCGCATACCCAGGGCCTGAGCATGACCGAGCGTTTCCGCGATACCGAGCTGCGCGCCTTCGCCCGCGCCATGTTCGTGCAGGCCGGCATGGAAGCGGCCAAGGCCGAGGTGGTGGCCGATGTGCTGGTGGAGGGCGACCTGCTGGGCCACGACACGCACGGCCTGGCGCATCTGCCGCCCTACCTGGACGCGCTGACCAAGGGCGAGATGCTGGGCGCCGGCGAGCCGGCGTTGCTGGCCGAAACCCCTGTCGTGCAGACCTGGAACGGCCGCAAGCTGCCGGGGCCATGGCTGGTGCGGCAGGCCAGCGACTGGGCCAGCGATGCCGCGAAGACCTTCGGGATGGGCGCGGTTTCCATCCAGCGGGCCGGCCATATCGGTTGCCTCGCCGCGTATCTCCAGCGCATCGCCGAACGCGGCCAGGTGCTGCTGCTGTTCAGCAGCGACCCGTCAACGGCTTCGGTGGCGCCGTGGGGCGGGACGCGGCGGCTGTTCACGCCAAACCCCATTGCCGCGGGCTGGGGCACGGGCGGGTCCAGCGTGATGATGGATATCTCCATGTCCATCACCACAAATGCCATGACGGCGCGGCGCCGGGCCGAGGGCACGCGCTTCCCGGCGCCAACGCTGCTGGATGCTGATGGTGGGGCCACCGACGACCCCAACGCCTTCTTCAGCGAACCCGCGGGCACGCTGCTGCCGTTGGGCGGGGTGCAGGCCGGGCATAAGGGCGCGGCGCTGGGCATGCTGGTGGAGGCGCTGACCTCCGGCCTTTCCGGCTATGGCCGCAAGGACCCGAATGCCGGGTGGGGCGCCAGCCTGCTGGTACTGGTGCTGGACCCCGCCCGCTTCGGCGGCGCCGAGGCCTTCGCCGCCGAGACGCAATGGATGGCCGATGCCGTCCACGGCAACCCGCCGGTACGGGGCGGCGAGGCACCGCGCCTACCCGGCGAACGCGGCCTGGCGCGCAAGGCGGAGCAGCGCTTCAAGGGCGTGGCGCTGCACCCGAGCATCGCGCCCCTGCTGCGGGCGCGCGGGGAGAAGGCCGGCGTGGCGTTTCCGGCGCCGCTGTAGCGGTCGGCCCCGCTTCAGCGATCTCTTCCCGGCCGGCGGCGCATGTCGTAGTCGCGACGCAGTTCCTCGCGGCGGCGGGCTTCCCAGGCGGCGCGCTCGCGCCGTTCGTGCCACTGCTCGCGGCGCTCGGCTTCGGCGCGGCGGCGCCATTCCTCCTCGCGGTGGCGCTCGTATTCGCCCCGCCGCTCACGCGGGTCCCCCCAATAGGGCTGGGCGGCCGCCGGCAGTACCGGTGACGCGAACAGGGACAGCAGAAGCAGGCGGCGACGCAGCATGGCGAACTCCTTCAAGGCAGGGCGCCCGCCGCATGCCGCGGAGACAAGGTTTGGCCCCAGACGGGCGGTCGCTCCGTCCGACGCTTCGGGCGGGGCTTGCCCGTCAGCAACGCCGGGGGCGCGCGGCAGTTGTGTCGCCAGCGCACGCCTCTCCGTCAGTGCGCGGCCCAACTGCTGCGCCAGGGGGAACGCTCGAGTGTGATCGTCGCAGGCGGAATCGCCGAAGACGTGAATCACACGCCAAAACAATGAGCTAGAACCTGTCGGGCGCTTCTGTTTGCGCCTGACCGACGCTAGATCCGCCGCCCCAGCCAGAAGCACAGCGCGAAGGCCCCCAGCCCCAGCGTCAGGCTGGCCAGGACGTAGAGCGCCGCCAGCCACCAGGCGCGTTCGAACAGCAAGCCGGTTTCCAGGCTGAAGGCGGAGAAGGTGGTGAAGCCGCCCAGCACGCCGGTCACCAGCAGCAACCGCCACTCACCGCCGATGCCCGCGCCGCCGGCAAGGCCGATGGCGGCGCTGCCGACCACGTTCACCGCCAGCGTGCCCCAGGGGAAGCGGCCGCCGAGCCATTCAACCGCCAGCGTGCTGACGGCGTAGCGCAGCACCGAACCCGTGGCGCCGCCCAGCGCCACCAGCATCACGCCCAGCAGGTTCATCGCCGCGCCTTCTTCTCGCGGATCGCCGCCCAGCGTTCCATCCGCTCGCGCACCGCGGCCTCGGCGCCGCGGTCGCTGGGCTGGTAGAAGGCTTGGCGCTGCATCTCATCGGGGAAGTAGTTGGCGCCGGAGAACGCCTCGTCCTCGTCATGGTCGTAGGCGTAGCCGGCGCCATAGCCGATCTGCTTCATCAGTTTTGTGGGTGCGTTGAGGATGTGCTTCGGCGGCATCAGGCTGCCGGTGGCCTTGGCCGCCGCCATCGCCGCCTTGAAGCCGGCATAGACCGCGTTGGACTTCGGCGCCGTGGCCAGGTGGACCACCAGCTGCGCCAGCGCCAACTCGCCTTCCGGGCTGCCCAGCCGCTCATAGGTTGCCCAGGCGGCGACGGCCAGCGGCAGGGCGCGGGGGTCGGCCATGCCGACATCCTCGGCGGCGAAGCGGGTCAGCCGGCGGGCGATGTAGCGTGGGTCCTCACCGCCGGTCAGCATGCGGGCGAACCAGTACAGCGCCGCGTCGGGGTCGCTGCCGCGCATGGACTTATGGAGGGCACTGATGAGGTTGTAGTGCTCCTCGCGGTCCTTGTCGTACAGCGTGGCACGCTTCGCCAGCAGCTTTCCGAGAGCGGCCGGGTCCAGCGTGGCGCTGCCTGCGGGCAGGGCAAGCAGTTGCTCGGTCAGGTTCAGCAGATAGCGGCCATCGCCATCCGCCATCGCCCGCAGTGTGGCTCGCGCCATCTCGTCCAGCGGCAGCGCGTGGCCGGCTTCCGCCTCGGCACGGGCAAGCAAAAGTTCCAGCGCCGGGTCATCCAGCCGGCGCAGCACCATCACCTGGCTGCGGGAGAGCAAGGCGCCATTCAACTCGAAGGAGGGATTCTCGGTGGTGGCGCCGACCAGCACCACGGTGCCGTCCTCCACCACCGGCAGGAAGCCGTCCTGTTGGGCACGGTTGAAGCGGTGGATTTCGTCCACGAACAGCAGCGTGCCCTGGCCGTTGCGGCGGCGGATGCGCGCTTCGTCGAAGCTGCGCTTCAGGTCCGCCACGCCGGAGAACACCGCCGACAACGCCACAAAGACCAGCCCGGCGCGTTCCGCCAGCAGCCGGGCGATGGTGGTCTTGCCAACGCCGGGCGGCCCCCACAGCACCATGCTGGCCAGGCTGCCGCGTTCCAGCATGCGGGTGATGCTGCCATCGGCGCCCAGCAGGTGGTCCTGACCCACCACCTGGTCGAGCGTGGCCGGGCGCAGCCGGTCGGCCAGCGGGCGGTTGGCCGCCGGCGGCAGGTCTGCTTCAGCAGGTGGGCCGCCGAACAGGTCGGTGGCGGAATCGGAAGGGCGGCGGGGGGCCATGGCCCCTTATAACCCGCCGCCGCCCGGTTGGTTAGCGCGTGATCTGCGCGCGATGGGTCAGATGCGCACCAGTGGGCAGCCACCCTCGCTGAGCGGGCGCCAGGCCTCGTTCGGCGGAATGTGGGTGATCAGCTTGCAGAAATCGTAGCGGCCCTTCGCTTCGCTCTCCGGCTTCACCTGCCACAGGTTCATCACATGCATGCAGCGGCCGTCCTGCCGCAGTTCCACGTTGCTGTTGTAGAAGTCGTTGACGCGCTCGGCCTTCATGTGCGCGGCCACGGCATCGGCGTCGAAGTTGCCGACAGCCTTCACCGCCTTCAGCCAATGGGTCACGCCGGTGTACATGGCGGCGTGCTGCAAGCCCGGCGGGGTCGGCATGCGCTGCATGTAGCGCTGCGCCCAGGTGCGGGCGACCGGCGTCTGGTCCCAGTAGAAGCTGTCGGTGAAGACCATGCCCTCGCAGGTCTTGTGGCCCAGGGCCACGATGTCCGTCACCTGGATCAGCAGCGTAGCGATGCGTGCGCCGCCGCGGGTCAGGCCGAACTCGCTGGCCTGCTTGATGCAGTTCTGCAAATCCGTACCGGCCAGGGCGAAGCCGATGACCTTGGCGCCGGAGGCGCGGGCCTGCAGCAGGAACCCCGAAAAATCGTTGTTGTTCAGCGGCGCACGGACCGCGCCCTTCACCTCGCCGCCATTGGCGCGCACGGCGGCCATGGTGTCCCGCTCCAGCGCATGGCCGAAGGCGTAGTCCGAGGTGATGAAGAACCAGCTGTTGCCGCCGGATTTGGTCAGCGCCGTGCCGGTGCCATGCGCCAGCGCGTAGGTGTCGAAGCCGAAATGCATGCCGTAGGGTGAGCACTTGCTGCCGGTGATGTCGGACGTCGCCGGGCCGGTGACGATGTAGATGCGCTTCTTCTCGCGGCAAACCTCCTGCATCGCCAGACCGGAGGAGGAGGCAGCGCCGTCGGCCAGGCATTCCACGCCGCTGTCCAGCCATTCGCGCGCCAGGGCGCCGGCGACGTCGGCCTTGTTCTGGTTGTCGGCCTGGCGGGTGACGATCTGCCGGCCCAGCACGCTGCCGCCGAAATCGGCAATGGCCATCTCGGCCGCCACCTTGTTACCGGGGCCGCCGACATCCTTGAACGGGCCGCTCATGTCGCTGAGCAGGCCGATCTGTACCGGGCGCGACGTGGATTGTGCCCGCAGCAGGCCCGGGGTGGCCAGCGGCAAGGCGGTGAGGCCGGCCAGCAGGGTACGGCGGTCGAGGCGATTCATGACAGTTTCTCCCAATTGCGGCGGACGATGCCAGATCGGCGCGTCCGCGACAAATGCCGAGCAAGGCGGCGGGCACAGCAATAGCGCGGTGACCAGTGGTCAATCCGGGGCAGCCCGCAGCAGACCCGGGCGGTGCTGGGCGGCGAGGTAATCTTCACCTGCGGCAGTGTGCCGGCCATGGCTGGGCTGGTGGCGGAAGACCAATTGCGCGCCATCGACACCACCGCCGGGGGGCGGCTTGCCGGCTCCCCTGCTGTGCCGTGCCGACGGTGGCCGAGCAGGGCTTCCCGGGCTTCGCCATCACCGAATGGCTGGCCATGCTGGCCCCGGCCGGTACCCCGGCGCCGATCCTCGAGAAGGTGGCCGCCGCCATCGCCGCCGCGCTGCGCGACCCAGGCGTCCAGCAGCGGCTGCCGGGCCTGGGCATGCTGCCGGCCGCCGAAGGCCCCGCCGCGCTGGGCCGATTCCTGGCCGAACAGCGGGTGGCGATGGCGGCGCTGATCCAGGCCGAGAATATCCGGCTGGAGCGAACTGGCGTAGGCTAGGTCCAACCGGAGAAACCGCCTTGCCCATCGCCCGCCGCACCCTGCTTGGCGCCCTTGCCGTGCCTGCCCTGGCTCCCGTCGTAGCCCGGGCGCAGGCGGAATTCCCCAACCGCCCGGTGCGGATCGTCATCGCCTGGACCCCTGGTGGAGGCGTGGACGTGCCGGTGCGGCTGCTGCTGCCGCGCATGCAGGAAGCGTTGGGCCAGCCGATCGTGGCCGAGAATCGCGGCGGCGCCAGCGGCTCCATCGGCGCCACGGCCGTCTCGCAACTGCCGGCGGATGGCTACACCATTCTGGCCGATGCCGCGGCGCATGCCTCCAACAACGTGCTGATGAACCTGCCCTTCCAGTACGCCCAGGCCTTCACCCCGGTCAGCCAGGTCTCGGTGCTGCCGCACATGCTGGTGGTGGCGCCGGGCTTCCCGGCGCGCACGCTGGCGGAGCTGATCGCCATGGCCAAGGCGCGGCCGGGTGAGCTGACCTATGCCTCCTCCGGCATTGCCGCCGGGCCGCATCTGGCCTCGGCCGCGCTGCTGCGGCAGGCCGGGGCCCAGGCCACGCATGTGCCCTACCGCGGCAGCGCCGGCGCCATGGCGGATGTGCTGGCCGGCAATGTCAGCTTCACCTTCTCCACCATTCCCGCCGTCTCGCCCTTGGTGAAGGAAGGCCGGCTGCGGGCGCTGGCGGTCTCCACCAGCCATCGGCTGGAGAGCTTCCCCGACGTACCGACCGTGGCCGAGCAGGGCTTCCCGGGCTTCGAGCTGAACGAGTGGGTGGCGCTATGGGCACCGGCCGGCACCCCGCCGGCGGTGGTGGCAAAGCTGCACCAAGCCGTCGTGCATGCGCTGGGCGACCCGGCGGTGCGGCAGCGCTACGCCGATATCGGGATATTGCCGGTGGGCAGCAGCCCGGCGGAACTCGCCAGCTTCGTCGCCCGCGAACGCCAGCGCCTGGGCGACCTGATCCGCGCCGAGAATATCCGGCTGGACTGAATGGCGCTATCCTGCGGCAAAACCAAGGGATCAACGCCATGAGCATCACCCGCCGCACGGCGCTGGCCGCACTCGCCCTGCCCTCTCTGGCCCGCGCCCAGGCCTCCTGGCCGGACCGCCCGGTGCGGGTATTGGTGGCCTGGCCACCCGGCGGCAGCACGGATGTCACCACGCGCCTGGTCATGGGCGCGGTGCAGCCGGCGTTGGGCCAGCCGGCGGTCATCGAGAATCGCGGCGGCGCCACCGGGGCGGTCGGCTCGGCTGCCTTCGCCAGCGCCCCGGCCGATGGCTACAACTGGATGGTCGATGCCTCCGGCCAGGCGGTGAACCAGTTCCTGCTGCCGAACCTCAGCTTCACCTATGCCACCGCCTTCACCCCGGTGACGCAGTTCGTGGTGCTGCCGACGCTGCTGCTGGTGCGGGCCGGCGCCCCGATGCGCAACCTGGCCGAGCTGGTGGCGCATCTGAAGGCCAACCCGGGCAAGGAGAGCTACGGCAGCTCCGGCGTCGGCACCGCCTCCCACCTCTCCGCCGCCATCCTGATGCAGCGCGCCGGGCTGGACGCGCAGCACGTGCCCTACCGGGGCGGCGCGCAGCAGATCCAATCCGTGCTGACCGGCGAGACGCTGTTCACCTTCTCCACCATCCCGACCCCGGCGCCGCTGATCCGCGACAACCAGCTGCGCGTGCTGGCCATTTCCACGGAACAACGCAGCAGCGCCTTCCCCGAGGCGGTGCCGGTGGCCGAGCAAGGCTTCCCCGGCTTCGGGCTGGCCGACTGGAACGGGCTGCACGCCCCGGCCGGCACGCCGCCGGCGCTGATCCTGCGCATGGCGGAACTCTGCGATGCCGCGCTGAAGAAACCCGAGTTGCGCGAGCGCTTCACCCTGCTGGGGGCCGAGCCGGTCGGCGGCGGGCCGGAGCGCTTCGCCAGCTTCATCGCGCAGGAACGCACCCGACTGGGCGCCTTCATCCGTGCCCAGGGCATCAAGGCCGAGTAAGCACGAACAGCACGCCCGCCACCGGCGCGCCCTTCTCGGTCCGCAGCACCACCTCGCGCCGCGCAACCTCGGTGAAGCCGGCGGCGTGGGCCAGGCAGGTGACGTGGTCGGGGTGGTGGCGGAAGCGCATCGCCTCGCCCAGCGCGTAGGGCACGGTGGTGCCGGCCTCGATGGAAAACCCCAGCCAGCCGCCGGGCGCCAGCGCCGTGTCGATGGCGGCCAAGGCCGGGGCCAGGTCGCCCAGGTAGTTCAGCACATCGGCCGCTGCCACCAGGTCGAACCCCGCAGGGCGGGAAGGCAGCCAGGCCACCAGTTCGGCTTCATGCAACGCCGCGTAGAGGTTGCGCTTCGCCGCTTCCGCCAGCATGCGCGGCGAAAGGTCCAGCCCCTCCAGCCGCGCCGCGAAGGGCGCCAGCGCCACGCCGGAAAGCCCGGTGCCGCAGCCCAGGTCCAGCACGCGCAGGCCGCCGGGCACGCCAGCCTCGGCCAGCAGCGCCGCCAGGGCATCCGGCGTGCGGTACTCCAGGCGGCCCTGCAACTCCACGTCGAAGCGCGGGGCGAATTGGTCGAACAGGTCGCGCACATACTCGGCCGGCGCGCGGTCCGGGGCGGCGCCATGGCCCAGCGCGGCCAGCAGGAACCGCGCCTGGGCGGCCAGCGCCGCATCGCCATGCGCCAGCGCGGAGCGGGCGGCCTGCGCCGCGCCCGGGGCGTCGCCGGCTTCGCGCAGCGCATGGGCCAGCGCCAGCCAGGGCTCGCCGGCCTGGGGGTCCAGCGCCACTGCCTGGCGCAGCGGGGCCAGCGCGCCGGCAGCATCGCCCAGCGCGCACAAGGCCTGGCCCAGGTTGCGCAGGCTGACCGCATCCTCAGGCCGTGCCGCGACAGCCTGGCGCAGCACGCGCACCGCTTCGGGCAGTTGGCCGGCCTCGGCCAGCGCGCCACCATGGCTGGCCAGGAAGATCGGCTCGCCCGGCCGCAGCGCCAGCGCCTGCGCGATATGGTGCAGCGCCACCGCCGTATCGCCGCGCTGCCGGGCCAGCAGCCCCAGCAGGTTATGGGCGTCGGCCAGCTTCGGGTCGCGTTGCAGCGCCCGCCGGTACAGCCGTTCCGCCTCGGCCGCCTCGCCGCGCTGGTGGCAGGCCACGGCCTGGCGGAGCAGGGCGGTCGGATCGTTGCGCTCAGTCTTCGCCATCGCCCCAATCTGCGCATCGCGTCATCGGCTGGCAACCGCAGCGGTGGAACTTGGCGGCGGCGGGAGGCTTGTATTCGCCATGCACGTCACCAGCCATCGCCCGCCTGCCGCGCCGGCCGGCCTCATGATCCCAGGGCCAGAGAGCCCGGCCTTCGACCGATGGCTGCACGACCATCTGGGACGGCTCTAAGCCGGGGTTCTGGACGAACCCTTGCCGGCCAGCCTGCGCGCCCTGCTGGAGCAATGCTCCAAGTAGTGCTGCGCCGCTACCGGTTCAGAACAGCCCCTGGATGTCCCCTGCGGCATCCAGGTTGATGGTCTCGGCCGCCGGCTTCCGCGGCAGGCCGGGCATGGTCATGATCTCCCCGCACACCGCCACGACGAAGCCGGCGCCGGCGGAGAGGCGAACCTCACGCACCGGCAGCACATGGCCCTCTGGCGCGCCCAGCTGGGTCGGGTCGCTGCTGAAGCTGTACTGGGTCTTCGCCACGCAGACCGGGACATGGCCGAAGCCCTGCTCCTCGAAGCGCTTGAGCCGGGCGGCGACCGCCGGCGGGATCTGCACCTCCGCCGCGTGATAGATCTCCCGCGCGATGGTGCGCAGCTTGTCCGCCAGCGAAAGCTCCGGCGCATAGAGCGGCTTGAACTTCGCGTGGCCCTCATCCAGCAGGCGACGCACCGCGCGGGCCAGGTCCGCGGCCCCGGCGGCGCCATCGCTCCAATGGGTGCACAGGAACGCTTCGGCGCCGATTCGCGCCATGGCGTGCTGCACGGCAGCGATCTCGGCGTCGGTGTCGCTGGTGAAGCGGTTCAGCGCGACGACCACGGGCAGGCCGAACTTGCGGAGGTTCTCCACATGCCGCGCCAGGTTGACCACGCCGCGCTCCACCGCGGCCACATCCTCGGTGCCCAGCGCAGTCTTGGCGACGCCGCCATGCATCTTCAGCGCCCGCACCGTGGCCACCACGACAGCGGCATCCGGCGAAAGCCCGGCCGAGGTGCACTTGATATCGAGGAACTTCTCGGCGCCCAGATCGGCGCCGAAGCCGGCCTCGGTCACCACCACATCGGCCAGCGAAAGCCCCAGCCGCGTGGCGATGACGCTGTTGCAGCCATGCGCGATATTGGCGAACGGCCCGCCATGCACCAGCGCCGGGGAGCCAGCCAGCGTCTGCACCAGGTTGGGTTGCAGGGCGTCGCGCAGCAATGCCGCCATGGCGCCATCCGCCTTGATATCGCGGGCGGTGATGCTGACCCCTTCGCGCGTGCTGCCAACGATGATCTTGCCCAGCCGCGCCTGCAGGTCATCCAGGTCGCGCGCCAGGCAGAAGATCGCCATGACCTCGGACGCCACGGTGATGTCGAAGCCATCCTCCCGCGGGACGCCCTGCACGGCGCCGCCGAGGCCCACCACCATGTTGCGCAGGTTGCGGTCGTTCATGTCCATCGACCGGCGCCAGGTGATGCGGCGCGGGTCCAGCCCCAGCGCATTGCCCCAGTACAGGTGGTTGTCCACCATCGCCGCCAGCAGGTTGTTGGCCGAGGTGATGGCGTGGAAATCCCCGGTGAAGTGGAGGTTGATGTCCTCCATCGGCCCGACCTGGGCATGGCCGCCGCCGGTGGCGCCGCCCTTCACGCCGAAGCAGGGGCCGAGCGAGGGTTCGCGCAGGCAGATCATCGTCTTGGTGCCCAGCGCGTTCAGCGCATCGCCCAGGCCAATGGTGGTGGTGGTCTTGCCCTCCCCGGCCGCGGTGGGGGAGATGCCGGTGACCAGCACCAGCTTGCCCTGCTTCTGGCTGGCGCCGGCAAGGACCGAGAAATCCACCTTCGCCTTGGTCCGGCCATACGGAATCAGCCCTTCGGCCGGAATGCCCGCCCGCTCGGCGATCTCGTGGATCGGACGCAGCTTGGCCGCGCGGGCGATCTCAAGGTCCGTGGCCATGGCGTTGCAATCCCTTGATTTGGCTGGAGCGTGATCGCTTCAGACTGAAGCGCTCACGCTCCAGCCTTGTTGTTGGAGAGACTGATTCACGGCTTACGGCGATTCCACCTCAGCCGATCAGGCTCTAAGCCGATTATCGCCGGGGCTGACGCCGACGCAAGCCGCCCGGAAAGGAACGGCGGCCAGCCGGGGAACCACGGGCGGCGCGATGCGTCGGGGTGGCATGGCCTCTCCCTGCATCGACGTCTGTCGCTATGACGATTCCACCGGCTGGTGCCTGGGCTGCGGCATGACCAAGCCGGAAAAGAAGGGCTGGAAGCAGCAGCCGGAACGGCGCGATGGCGTGCTGGGGGAACTGCCGGCGCGGCTGGCCACGATGGCCGGAATCGGCAAGGTCACCGGCAAGGCGGCACGGCGCCACAAGCGGTAGGCCATGGTGGCAGATCAGCAACACTGCGGCTTGCGCCAACGCAAGGACGAGCGGCCGGCTGCGGCCTACCCCAGGCATCGCGGTGGCAAGGGCCACCAGAGCATGGAAGCTGGAAGCAGATGAGCAAGATCGGGATGGCTTCGGCCGCAGCGGCACTGGCGATGGCGATGGGCGCGACCCCGGCGCTGGCCGAGGATGGCGTGCGCGGCAAGCTGGGCGGCGACCTGGTGATCGGCCTTGGCGCCATCGGCGTGCTGCCGGAGAACGGCAACCGCGCGAATGTGGACACCATCGGCGGCCGCGTCCGCGCCAGCAACTCGGCGACGGCCCAGGTGGACTTCACCTACTTCCTGAACCCGAACATCTCGCTGAACCTGATCGTTGCCAGCACCCAGCATGACCTGACCGCCAAGGGCACCGCGCTGGGCAATGTGGCGCTGGGCAGCACCTGGGTCCTGCCGCCGACACTGACCCTGCAGTACCACCCGCTGCCGCAGAGCCGCTTCAGCCCCTATGTCGGCGCCGGCATCAACTACACGGTGTTCTATGGTGCCGATCACAGCGGCGCCAACCCGGCGGTGCGCAGCGTTGCGGTGAACAACACCTTCGGCTTCGCGCTGAACGCCGGCATCGACTACGAAGTCTCCGGCCCCTGGGCGATCAACCTGGACGTGAAGAAGCTGTTCATGTCGCCGAACGCGGCCGTGGGCACCAACCTTGGCGTCAAGCTGCACGCGCAGACCGAGCTGAACCCGCTGGTTGTCGGCATGAGCGTGCGCTACCGCTTCTCGCTGTAGCCACCTGAAGCGCCGCCCGGGGCCAACCCGGGCGGCGTTTTCAATTCACCCGCGCTGGCGGATTTGCAGCACCGTCAGCGTCTCATCCACCATGGCCACGGCGCGTTCCATGTCGGCCGGCGTCACATCGCCGATGCAGCCGACACGGAAGGTCGGCGTCGGCGTGTTGTAGAAGTTGCTGATCAGCACATCGCGCCGCTTCAGCTCATCCACGAAGCGCTGCAACTCGAAGCCCGGGTCCGGCGGCTGGTGGATGATGTTGATGATCGGCCCCTGCTGGGCTTCCTCCAGGTAGGGCTTCAACCCGATTCGCCGCATGCCCTGGTGGAACACGCGGGAGTTCTCCCGGTAGCGCGCCATGCGGGCCGGCTGGCCCTCGGCGGCGTGATAGTCGAGCGCGACCGCGAAGGCCGCCAGCACCTGCACCGGCGGGGTGAAGCGGAAGCTGCCCGGGCCGGCGCGCAGCACCTGGCCGTACACATCCGCCAGGTCGAAGCTCCAGCTGCCGGCATTGCCGGCGCCGGCCTGCAGCCGCGCCGTGTTCACCACCGCGAAGCCGATGCCCGGCAGCGCCTCCAGGCATTTGCCGGAAGTGAACATGACCGCGTCGCATTCCGGGTGCTCGGCCAGCGAAAAGGGCAGCGCGCCAAAGGCGGAGACCGCGTCCAGGATCAACCGGCGCCCGGCGGCATGCACCACGGGGCCGATCACATTGGGGTCGTTGACGATGCCGCCGCCGGTTTCGCTATAGACCATGGCGACATGGGTGATGGCCGGGTCGGCCGCCAAGGCCGCGGCGATTTCCGCGGGCGTGACCGAGCGGGTCTCCGGCAGCTTCAGCGTGACCACCTGGCGGCCGGCCTCGCGCGCCAGGCGCTCCACCCGGCCGGCATAGGTGCCGTTCAGCGGGATCAGGATTTTGCCGGGGGCAGCCGCATCGGCGGCCGGCACTAAGCTGCGGATGGCCGCTTCCATGATGAAGTGGCCACAGCCCTGGAGCATCAGCGCCTCATGCTCGCCCGGCACGCCGCCGGCCAGCGCCAGCACCTTGGCGCGGATGCCGGTCAGCACCGCCTTGAAGTCATTGTCCCAGGGCGCGATGTCCTGCGCCATGGCGGCGCGCACCTCGGGGCGGGTCTGCACCGGGCCGGGGATCAGCAGCAGCATCGCTCGCAACTCCTTCGAACATTTTGGCAAACAACCACGTCAAACAAACAGCCCGCCGCGGATCTCGCGCGCCAGCTTCTGGCGGATCGCCTCGGCAAAGGCGGCGTAGTCCGGGCACTCCATGGCGAAGCTGCCGGGGCCGCCGATCACCTCCGCCGCGTAGTGCGCCAGCAGGTCCGGTTCCTCGTTCAGCACCGCCAGGGCGTTGATGGTGACCCCGGCGGCAACGCCGATATCCCGCACCGGGCCAGGCGCCCTGCCCTGGTTGTGCCGTCCGTCGCCGGAGACGTCCAGCACCAGCCTGGCAGGGTCGGCCGGGCATTGCGCCAGCAATCCCAGCGCGGCAGCCATGCCCACGCCGATGGCCGTGGCGCCGGGCTGCGGCAGCCGGGGGGCATCCTCGATGGCGGCGGCCAGGGCTTCGGCGGCCGCAGCGCTGTCCACCAGGGTCCACGGCACCGCGACCTCCGGCGGCTGGGCGGCGCCGGACCAGAACAGCATGGCCACCGCCACCGCCCCGCGCGGCCCGCCGGTGCAGGCGGCGACGATGGCCGGGTCGCGGAAGGCGGCGGCATAGCCGCCCACCATCAGGCCGAACTCGGCGAAATCGACGCTGGCCGAAACATCCACCGCCAGGCAGAGCGCAAGGTCCACCGGGCGCAGGGGCGTCGCCAAGGCGTCAGTGCTTGCCGTTCGCCGCGGCAGGTACGGTCAGCCGGTCCACATAGGCGATGCCGACAGCGGAGGCGATGAAGATGCAATGGATCACCGTCTGCCAAAGTACCCCGGTCTCGGTCGAGGTGGCCCGCTCGGTGCCGAGATTGCCCGCCTCGATGAAGGTCCGCAGCAGATGGATCGAGGAGATGCCGACGATGGCCATGGCCAGCTTCACCTTCAGCACGCCGGCGTTGACATGGCTCAGCCATTCCGGCTCGTCCGGGTGGCCGTTCAGCCCCAGGCGGGAAATGAAGGTCTCGTAGCCGCCGACGATCACCATCATCAGCAGGTTGGAGATCATCACCACGTCGATCAACCCCAGCACCACCAGCATGATCTGCTGTTCCGAGATGTCGGTGGCGTGCTCGACCAGGTGCCACAATTCCTTCATGAACAGCAGGACATAGACAGCCTGGGCCACGATCAGCCCGAGGTAGAGCGGCAATTGCAGCCAGCGTGACCCGAAGATGATCATCGGCAAGGGTTGCAGGCGATTCGCAGGGGGCGGCGTCGACATGGGTCTCTCCGGGGTTCCGGCCGCACCATAGGGAATGCATGGCCAAAGGGTAACCACCGAGGCAAGCAATGCGCGCCGCCAGGGAATCACCTAGGCTGGCTGCGAATGGCAAGCGGAGATGGCGATGCGGCGGCGCGAGATATTGGCGGGTGGGACGTTTATGGCGGCTGGCCTCGCGGCGCCTGCCGTGGCGCAGTCCTGGCCGCAGCACCCCATCCGCATGGTCATCCCCTACACCCCCGGCGGCGCCACCGATGCTATGGCCCGGCTGGCGGCGCAGAAGCTGGCCGAGCGCCTGGGCGTCAACGTCACACCGGAAAACCGGGCCGGCGGCAACGGCACGGTGGGCGGCATGGCGGTGGTGCAGGCGCCGGCCGATGGCACCACCATCCTGTTCACCGCCTCCATCCATGTCATGGCCCGCCAGGTGATGAAGGCGGCACCCTACGACCCCCAGGCGGACTTCACCCCGGTGGCGCGGGTCGGCCGCGGGCCGCTGCTGCTGGTGGCGCCGCCGCGCCTGGCCGAGCGTAGCATCGCCGAGGTGGTCGCCGCCGCCCGGCGCGAGCCGGCCAAGTGGACCTTCGCCGTCTCCTCGCTGGGCAGTGCCGGCCACCTGGCCACGCTGGAGTTCAACCGCCTGGCCGGGCTGGACATTCCCATCGCGCCCTATCGGGGCAGCGCGCCGGGGCTGGCGGATATCGCTGCCGGCAACGTGCAGCTGATGCTGGACCCGATCCTGGCGACGCTGCCCTTGGCGCGCGGTGGCCAGGTCAAGGCGCTGGCCATCACCACGGCGGCCCGCAGCGCCATAGCCCCGGAAATCCCTACCGCTGCCGAGGCCGGCATGCCGGGCCTGGAATTCGCCAGCTGGTATGGCATCTGGGGGCCGAAGGGCCTGCCGCGCGGTATCGTCACCCGGATCAATGCCGAGATGCAGCAGGCGATGGCTGACCCCGCCGTGGTGCGCCGCCTGACCGAGTTGGGCTTCGAGCCGGTGGCCGAAAGTCCGGAGGCCTTCGCCAGCTTCATCGAACGTGACGTGGCGCATAACGCGGCACTGCTGCGGGCCGTGAACTTCCAGCCGGAATAGCGACGCCACCGTTGCGCTGACGCGGCGCCAGCTTCAACCCTGGTTCGCCGCTCGGCGCTGCTGGCACGGGCGATCAGGCCCGGGCCGGGGTTGCGGCAGGTCAAGGCTGCCGCGGCGAACCCGGGCGCATGCTGCGCATTGCCATCAAACAGTAACACGCGGGAGGACGCGCCATGACCAACCGGCCCATGCATGAGGTGATGCACCGCCGCACCCCGGTGACGCTGCACCCCGATGCCACGGTGCAGGAGGCCTGCATCGCCATGCGCACCCACCGGGTCGGCGCCGTCCTGGTCACCGACCCGGCGGGCCGGCTGCTCGGCATCTTCACCGGGCGGGATGCCGTCGCGCGCATGCTGGCGGAAGCGCGCGACCCCCGCGCCACCATCCTGCGGGAGGTGATGACGCATGGCCCGGCCAGCCTCGGGCCACACCACACCGCCATCGAGGCGCTGCGGCTGATGCGCGACAGCGGCTTCCGCCATGTGCCGGTGGTGCATGGGGAGCAGCTGCTGGGCATCGTCTCCCGCGGCGACTTCCATGGCCATGAAACCGCCAGGCTGGATGACGAATCGGTGCTGTGGGAGCGGCTTTAGGCCGGGGCGTGAGCACCACCCACCGCAGCGGTGGCCGTTCAGCCCTGCCGAGCGACCGATTCACGCCTTTCGGCAATTCCGTCCCGAGCGATCAGCCTGCTAGGGTCTGTCAGGCGCAGACAGAAGCGCCCGACAGACTCTAGCTGATTGTTTTGTCGTGTGATTCACGTCTTCGGCGATTCCGCCTGCGACGATCACACTCTAGCGTTGCCACCCCAACGACCAGGAGCGCCGCCATGCCGAAACAGCTCGTCACCTCGCCCCGGCTGCCGCCGCCCAGCGGGCATTTCGCCCAGGCCACCATCATCGAAGCCAAGGGCCGGCTGCTGTTCATTTCCGGCATGCTGGCCAAGGATGCCCAGGGCAACATGGTCGGCATCGGCGACATCGAGGCCCAGACCCGCCAGGTCTGCGAGAACCTGAAGGCCGCGGTGGAAGCCGCCGGCGGCACGCTGGACGATATCTGCCGGGTGGATGTCTATATTCGCAACATGGAGCAGTTCCCGCAGATCCATAAGGTGCGGCGGGAATACTTCACCGGCACGGCGCCGGCCTCCACCATGGTGGAGGTCAGCAAGTTCACCACGCCGGATGCGCTGATCGAGATCAATGCCATTGCGGCCGTGGCCTAGCAGGCTGGGTCAGGCGCCGGGGATGACCTTCCCGGCAATGCCCCCTAGGCTTGCCCCTGGCGGTGAGCCCGGCCAGGCCGGCAACCGCCCAAGCGACTGGAGGAGAAACAGGACATGACGCTGACCACGATGGACCCGGCCTCGGCCGACACGACCGCTGCGCTGGACTACGATGCCATCGTCATCGGCGCCGGCATGTCCGGCATGTACCAGTTGATCCGCCTGCGCGAACTCGGCCTGCGGACCCGGGTGTTCGAGGCCGGCACCGGCGTCGGCGGCACCTGGTACTGGAACCGCTACCCCGGCGCCCGCTTCGACTCCGAGAGCTATTCCTACGGGTTCTCCTTCGACAAGCAGCTGCTGCAGGACTGGGAATGGTCCGAACATTTCGCGCCGCAGCCGGAGACGCTGCGCTACCTGAACCTGGTGGCCGACCGCTACGACCTGAAGCGCGACATCCAGTTCCGCAGCCCCGTTGCCTCAGCGCATTACGACGACGCCGGCCGCAGCTGGGTGGTGACGCTGGCCGATGGCAGCCAGCACACCAGCCGCTACGTCATCAGCGCCATCGGCGTACTCTCGGCCCCGACCATGCCGCGCATCGCCGGCATCGACAGCTTCCGCGGCCAGGCGTTCCACACCGCGAAATGGCCGCATGAGCCGGTGGATTTCGCCGGCAAGCGCGTGGCGGTCATCGGCACCGGCGCGACGGGCGTGCAGACCATCCAGGAAGTGGCGAAGACCGCGGGGCACCTCACGGTGTTCCAGCGCACGCCCAACTGGTGCACGCCGCTGCACAACCGCCCGATCACACCGGAAGAACAGGTGCAGATCAAGGCCAACTACGACGCGTTGTTCCAGCGCTGCCGGGAGACCTTCGCCTGCTTCCTGCACACCGCCGACCCCCGCGGCACCTTCGAGGTGACGGCCGAGGAACGCGAGGCCTTCTATGAGGAACTCTACGCGACGCCCGGCTTCGCCATCTGGGTCGGCAACTTCAAGGACACGCTGACCGACCGCGCGGCGAACAAGGAAATCTCGGACTTCGTCGCCCGCAAGATCCGCCAGCGGGTCAAGGACCCCAAGGTGGCGGAGATGCTGATCCCGCAGAACCACGGCTTCGGCACCCGCCGTGTGCCGCAGGAAACCCACTACTACGAGGTGTTCAACCAGCCCAACGTCACGCTGGTGGACAGCAAGGCAACGCCGATCGAGTGCATCACGCCCACCGGCATCAAGACCAGTGAGGCGGAGTTCGCCTTCGACATCATCATCTATGCCACCGGCTTCGACGCGCTGACCGGCGCCTTCGACCGCATCGACATCCGTGGCAAGGGCGGCCTGCCGCTGAAGCAGAAATGGGCCGGCGGCGCGCGGACCTTCGTCGGCATGCTGGTGCAGGATTTCCCCAACCTGTTCATGCTGCTCGGCCCGCATACCGCGCTCGGCAATATCCCGCGCAGCATCGAGCACAATGTGGAATGGGTGACCGGCCTGCTGCGCCACATGCAGCAGCACCGGCTGACCTTTGCCGACGTGACGCCCGCGGCGGCCCAGGGCTGGACCGACCACGTGATGTCCTGCGCCGAGGGGCTGCTGACCTTCGAGGTGGATTCCTGGATGACCGGCGTGAACAGCAACGTCGAAGGCAAGCAGACCCGCGTCATCGCCCGCTATGCCGGCAGCGCGCCGGCCTATCGCGCCTGGTGCGACGCGGTGGCCAGCGGAGGCTACCAGGAACTCGTGCTGAGCTGAGCGGGCCACAGGCCAGCGGCGCGGTGACGCACCCGCCGCTAGCCCTGGCTTGCGCTGCGCGTGCCGGCGGTGACGGGGTGCCGGCGCCGCCGCGGCTCAGTGCCGCACGAAGGACAGCACGATCTCCAGCGCGATCAACGCCAGGATGGCGATTTCCAACAATTCCGCCCGTGCGCCGGCGGCCTCGCCATGCAGCGCGGAATAGGTCTCGCGGATGATCGCCAGCTTGCGGTCCACCGCGGCGCTGACATTGGCAACGCGGAACTGATCCATGGCCGCGGCATAGACCCGCGCCAGATAGACGTCCTCGGTGACCTGCAGGGCGTTATCGACCCGCTCCGCCAGCTCGCTCACCTCGGCCACCAGGGTGTGCAGCCGCCGGGCCAGGCGGCTGTAGCGCCGCGCGGCCAGCAGGTTGGCGCGGCGCCGGGCGGTTTCCACCAGCTCGCGCATGCGCGGCAGCTCGGCGTCCAGCATCTCGTCGTAGGTGCGCATTTCCAGCAGCTGCGCATTGGCCATTTCCAGCACATCGGCCACATCGGTCTCGCCGCGCGGCTCCAGGATGAAGGCGCGGTCCCAGGTCAGCACCACCAGGTCGTCGGGGTAGTAGGAAAACCGATGCCGCAGCAGGTCGCGCCGCGCCGCTTCCGCCAGAGGCCGGGTTTCGCCTGACAGCAGCGGCACCAGGTCCGCCTCCGTGGTCAGCGCTTCGGCGCTCATCGGTGGGTCGAGCCGATGCACCATCGCCAGCAGGTAGTCTTCCTGCAACGGCGTCGCGCTGGGCCGGTCCAACGCCTCGCCCAGCGGGCCGCGCAGGCGCTCCAGTATCGCGGCCCACGGCGCTGCTTCGGCGGCTGGGCCGATCGCCCGGTCGGTCTCGTTCACCAGGCGGGTGAAATCGGCCCAGTCCACATCGCCCACCGGCACGCGAAGCGCCAGGGCGACGATGCCGAAATCATACAGCCGCGCGCTGGCCTGAGCCGAAACCGCGGCGCCGCCGATGCTCAACACCACCGGCCCCAGTTCCAGCGCCAGCGGCGGCACGCCAAAGGAAATGGCCTTGGCCGGCGTCGCCACCAGGCGGCTGCGGGCGGCGGTACCGCCGGCGCGCTCGGCCCACAACGTCTCGGCCCGCTTGAGATCAATCTCATAGGCCAGGTCGAACAGCCTGAGCGCCACCACCTGGCCGGTCACAACGCGCATGATCCGCTCCTCGCGCCGCGGCGCCTGGATGTGGGGTCTAGCACAGTGTCCCTGGCGCTGCGGTGGCGTTTGAGCACCGATGCCGAACCAATGACGTGTGCGCAGCGGGCACCACCGCCAAGGCAGTGCGCCACGCCCGGCGCCGGCGGGTCACGTCACTTCGTGCAGCGCATGGCCATGCGCCTCGAAGGCGGAAACATTCGCCATCGTGACCTCGGCGATCGCGGCCATGGCTTCCCGCGTGAAGAAGCCCTGGTGGCCGGTCACCAGCACGTTCGGGAAGGTCAGCAGGCGCTGGAAGACATCGTCGCGGATCACCGTATCGGACAGATCCTCAAAGAACAGGGCTTCCTCCTCCTCATACACATCAAGGCCCAGATGCCCGATGGCACCGCTCTTCAGCCCCTCGATGGCGGCCTGGGTGTCGAGTACGGCGCCGCGGCTGGTGTTGATCAGCATGGCGCCGCGTCGCATCCGCGCGATGGCCCCGGCGTCGATCAGGTGGCGGGTCGCGGGCAGCAGCGGGCAGTGCAGGGTCACGATGTCCGCACCGCCGAGCAGCTCCTCCAGCGGCACATAGGCGACGCCCAGCGCCGCCAGGGCCGGGTCCGGCGCCGGGTCATGCGCCATGACGCGGCAGCCGAAGCCCAGCAGGATGCGCGCGGTCGCGGCGCCGATCCGCCCGGTGCCGACCACGCCGACGCTGCGGCCATGCATGTTGAAGCCAAGCAGGCCATCCAGGGCGAAATTGCCCTCCCGCACCCGGGCATAGGCCCGGTGGATACCGCGGTTGAGCGAGAGGATCAGCGCAACCGCGTGTTCCGCAATGGCTTCGGGCGAATAGGCCGGCACGCGCGCGACCGTGATGCCAAGGCGCTTCGCCGCGGCGAGATCGACATTGTTGAATCCGGCCGAGCGCAACGCCACCAGGCGCACCCCCAGCCCGTGCAGCACCTGCAACGTGCCGGCGTCGATGGTATCGCTGACGAAGGGACAGACAGCGCCCGCGCCGCGCGCCAGCACCGCCGTTGCCGGTGTCAGATGCGCCTCGATGAAGGTGAGGCGGTGCCGGCCCGCCGAGGCAGCCTCCATGAAGGTCCGGTCATAGGGCTTGGTGCTGAACAGCGCGACATCCATGGCCAGGTCCTTCAGGCATTGCTGCGGCTGGAACGCGCGGACGCCGCGACCGACCCCGCGCAGCCTACCTTGCAGGACCGCTCAGGTGGAGGAACCGAAAATCGGCCTGGTGCCGCTGCGGCTCTCCCAGTGCAGCCAGTTTGGAACGCCACAGGTGAAGCCGCCGTGCAACCCGCAATCCGGCGCGCTGCGGGCGCTACCGGTCCCGCTGCGCCAGGGCGGCGAGATGCGCAGTCAGGGCTGTGGCGCTGCTGCCTGGTAGCGCCGAGGCGCCAGCCCGGTCCCCGCTCGCGGCGCGGGCCAGGGCCAGGTTGTTGCTGACCCGCGCCGGCATCGGGCCGCGGCTGGCCAGTGCCTCCAGCAGCGGCAAGGCCTCCGCCGCACGGCCCGCGAGCAGCAGCGACAACGCGAAGTTGTTCTTCAGCGCGACGCTGTCAGGCGACAGGGCCAGGGCGGCGCGATGGCACAGCGCCGCCTCGGTGTGGCGCTCCAGCAGGTCCAGCGCGACCGCCTTGCCGCCCAGGGCGGCCACCTCGCGCGGCTCGGCCGAGAGCACGCGGTCGAAGGCCTCCAACGCCCGGGCCGGCTCGGCGGTCAGCAGCCGCAGCCGGCCCAGTTGCACCAGCAGCGCCGGGTGCGCCGGGTGGCGGGTAAGCGCCCGGGCCAGCACCTGCTCGGCCTGCGCGACATTCCCGCTGCGCGCCAAGGCCGCGGCGAAGCGCGCCTGCACCGCCGCCGATCCAGGCTCGGCTGCTGCCGCGGCGGCATACATCGAAAGCGCCACCTGGGTCTGGCCGGACTCCTCGGCCGCGACCGCCACGCGCAGCCGGGCGTTGCCGGGTTCGGCCCGCTCCTCTCCAAAGGGCAGGCTGCCGCATGCCGCACTGAGCAGGCAGGCGAGGATGGCGAGGCCACGCAAGGGGCGGATCATGGCTGACCTCCGAAGAACTTGCCGATTTCGAGGATGGACGGGCCGATCAGCGCGATGAACAGCGCCGGCAGGATGAACAGGATCAGCGGCCCGATCAGCAGCGCCGGCAGCCGGATCGCCTTCTCCTCGATCCGCAGCATGCGGTCCTGGCGCATATCGGCGGCGAGCACGCGCAGCGCCTGGGCCAGCGGCGTGCCGTAGCGCAGCGTCTGCGCCAGGGTCGTCCCCAGCCGCTTGAAGCCGTCCAGCTCGGTGCGCTGCGCCAGGCGTTCCAGCGCCATCCGCCGGTCGGGCAGCATGCGCAACTCCTGCACCAGGGTGTTCAGTTCGCCCGCGATGGCGCGGTTGGATGCCGCCATCTCATGCGCCACGCGGTCCAGCGCGGATTCCAGGCCAAGCCCGGCCTCGGCCGCGACCACCAGCAGGTCCAGCGCATCCGGCAGGCCCTGGCGCAGACGGTTCTGGTGCGGGCGGCGCAGCCAGGTGACCAGCCAGTTCGGTGCCAGCACTGCCAGCACCAGCGCGCCGAGCAGCAGCTTCGCCGCATCCGGCCGCTCCAGTTCCAGCAGCAGCACCGCGGCCACCGCCGCCGCCGGCAGCGTGAGCAGCAGCAACGCCTTGGCACCGATGAACAGCGGCACGGCATGGCGCGGGTCCAGCCCCGCCGCGGTGATGGCGCGCTGGAACCGGGCGACTTCCTTGGCCGAGATCAGCGCACTGTCGCGCAGCGTCTCGCCCAGCCGCACCACCGGGCGCAGCAGGCCCCGCGCCTTGACCCGCTTTTCACCACCCGCCGGCGCCGCCGGGCGCAGCAGCAGCCGCAGCCGCGTGGCCAGGTCGCGCTCCTCGGCGCCCTGGGCCAGCAGCGCGCCGGCCAGCACCGCCAGGCCGATGGCGCCGCCCGCGGCGCCCACGGCCAGCAACAGGATCGCCGGCTGCATCAGTCCCGCCCGGCCTGGCGGATCAGCCAGCGGATGCTCAGCAGCCCCAGCAGCATCAGCCCGAAGCCGACCATGGCCATCTGCCGGCCCGTGGGGTTCTGGGTGAAGGCCTGGATGTAGAAGGGCTGGATCATCGACATGCCCAGCGCGGCGAGGAAGGGCAGCACCACCAGCAGTCCGGCCTGGGCCTTGGCCTCGCCGGCCAGCGCCCGGGCCCGCTTGGCCATGGCGACGCGCTTGCGCACCATCTCCGCCAGGTTCTCCAGCGTCTCCGCCAGGCTGCCGCCGGTCTGCGACTGCAACCCCAGCGTGACCGCAAGGAAGGCGTATTCGGTCAGCCCGGTACGGTCATGCAGCCGGGCCAGCGCCGCTTCCACCGGGCGGCCGATCGCCATGTCGCCGACCACGCGGGCGAACTCATCGCGCGTCGGCGCCGGCATTTCCGTGCTGATGTTGCGGATCGCCTCGGCCAGCGGCAGCCCGGCGCGGATGGCGCGGACCATCAGGCCGAGCGATTCCGGAATTTGCAGGAAGATCGCGTCGCAGTAGCGGCGATGCTGCCAGCCGAACACCCAGCGCGCCATCAGCAATCCAGCCAGCGGCGCCGCCGCCAGCGCCATCGCCCGGCCGGCCACGCTGTCCAGCCAGGCGCCAGCCACGCCGGTCGCGACCACGCCCAGCAGCGCAACCAGCGGCCAGGCGAAGACCTGTTCCTGCGGAATGTCGGGATGGTAGTTCAACGCCCGGAACAGCCGCTGCCGCAGCCGGCCTTCCGCCGGGCGACTGAGCCGGATGCCCGGCGCCACCGTGCCTGCGCTGGCCGGCCGGGAAAGCCCCTGCACGCGGGCGCGCAGATCATGCCCGCCGCCGCTGCGCAGCAGGGCCAGCACGCCCAGCAGCAGGCTCAACAGCAGCAGGCCCGCCAGCAGGATCAGCCCGGCATGCGGCATCCTCAGGCCTCCCGCAACGCCGTCAACCAGGCCTCGCCAAGGCCGAAATAATCCAGCCTTTCGTAGAAGCCCGGGCGGATATTGGGCGACTTCCAGCGGCCCCGAATGCGTCCGGTGGCGTCATCACCCAGATACTCGAAGCTGAAGACGTCGTTCATGGTGATGACCTCGCCCTCCAACCCGCAGACCTCCGCGACCTGGAGGATGCGGCGGCCACCGTCCCGCATGCGCGCCACCTGTACGATGATGTCCACCGCGCTGGCGATCTGGGTGCGGATGGCGCGGCTGGGCAGCGTCGATTGGCCCATCAGCACCATGTTCTCGATGCGGACCAGCGCATCCCGCGCCGTGTTGGCGTGCACGGTGCAGTAGCTGCCGTCATGGCCGGTGTTCATCGCCTGCAACATGTCGAAGGCCTCGGCGCCGCGGACCTCGCCGACGATGATGCGGTCGGGCCGCATCCGCAGCGCATTGCGGATCAGGTCGCGCTGGGTGATCTCGCCGCGGCCCTCCAGGTTCACCGGCCGCGTTTCCAGCCGCACCACATGCGGCTGCTGCAACTGCAACTCCGCGGCGTCCTCGATGGTGACGATGCGCTCGCCATGGTCGATCAGCCGGCTCATCGCGTTCATCATGGTGGTCTTGCCGGAACCGGTGCCACCGGAGATCACCACGTTCAGCCGGCAGCGCGCGGCAATCTCCAGCACCCGCACCATGGCCGGCGACATCGAGCCGCCGGCGGCCATGCTGTCGAGGTCCACCTTGCGCTTGGCGAATTTGCGGATCGAGATGCAGGCGCCGTCGATCGCCAGCGGCGGGAACACCACGTTGACGCGGCTGCCATCGGCCAGGCGGCAATCCACCAGCGGGCTGCTCTCATCAATGCGGCGGCCGACCGTCGCGGCCATCTTCTGCGCGATGGCGCCAAGCTGCGCCGCGCTGCGGAAGCGGACCGTAGTCTGTTCCACCTTCCCGCGGCGTTCGATGAAGACACGGTCCGGCCCGTTGACCATGATGTCGCTGATGCTGTCATCCTGCAGCAGCGGCTCCAACGGGCCGTAGCCGAGCATGTCGTCGGCCAGTTCCTCGGCGATGCGGCCCTGCTCCAGCGCGGAGATCTCGATGCGCTCGCGGTCGGCGATCTCATGCACCAGGCTTTCCAGCTCGGTCCGCAGCGCCGCCGCATCCAGCTCCGCCGCCCGCACCGGGTCCACGCGCTCCATGACCTGGGCGCGCAGGCGTTCCACCTGGGAAGGCGCGGTGGTCGCCGCCCGGGGCACCGCCGTAACTAGCGCCGGCGGCGCCTCCGCCTGCGACAGCGGTGCCTGCAACCGGCCGAAGGCGCGCGTCATGCCCGGGTCCGCCCCAGCAGGCGATGCAGCAGCGACGGCGTCGTCGTTGTCGGCACCGCGGCAACCTCTCGCAGCAGCGGCGCCAGCGCCCGGCGCAGTGCCACGCTTTCGCGCAGCGCCGGGCGGCCGAGATTGGCGGCGCGCGGCAACTCGCGCGGCAGGTCCGGGATCACCACGTCGGGCGCAGCGCCCAGGCCTTCCTCCACCAACGTCCGCTTCAGCCCGCCGGGCAGGCCGTTGCGGTTCAGCACCACGGTCGCCCGCGCCTGGCCACAGGCGGCAACCAGCTTACGCATCGCCAGCGTGTCGCGAATGCCCGCCAGATCCGGCCCCAGCACCAGCACCGCATGCCAGGCGGCGGCCAGCGCCAGCCGCTCGATCGGCCCCGGCGGCATCGGCAGGTCGATCACGACGTAGTTCGCCCGGCTGCGCAGCATCTCCAGCACCCGGCGCATGCCGGTCTCGACCGGCTTTGGTAGGTTGTCCATCGGGTCCTCGGCGGCGATCAGGCGCAGCCGGTCGGCAATGGGAATGCCGGCGCGGTCGAGGAACAGCGCATCGACGCGATCAGGCTCCTCCAGCGCCACGCGCAGCCCGGTGCCGAGGCGGACGCCCAGCATCAGCCCGGTGGTGCCGCCGCGCAGGTGCAGGTCGAGCAGCGCGACATGGCCATGGCTGCGCTCCGCCAGTTGCAGCGCCAGGTTCACCGCCACCGTGGTGGCGCCGCAGCCACCGCGCATGCCGCAGACGGCGATGACCTTGCCGCCCTTGCTCGCCTCGGTCGCCTCGCCGGCCAGTTGCGGGCCGAACAGCCGCGCCACCATGTCCCGCGTCAGCGGCTTGTGGGCGTATTCGGCCACGCAAAGATCCCGGGTCAGCTGGCGATAGAAACCGATATCGGTCTGCTCGCCCACCACCAGCACGCGCACATCAGGCGCGCAGACCGCGGCCAGGGCTTCAAGCGCCGCGAAGGGTTCGGCCAGGCCGCTGATATCCACCAGCAGCGTGTGCGGCGTCGCCTCGCGTTCCAGCGCCCGGGTGGCGGTGCGGGCGTCGCCCCGTCGCAGCTGGGTCGGGCCCAGCAGGTCGGGCAGGCCACCGCGCAGCGCCGCCTCGCTGGCGTCGTCGGTGACGAAGGCGAGGCAGCTCGGGCGCTCGCCGGCCGGGCGCGCAGCACCGCGCGCGATGTCCGGCACTTCTCGCGGCGCGACGCGGTCAGGGCGCATGGCTGGCCTCCGGCGGCGCTGCAGGCGCCAGCGCGGCGGCGGGCGAGATGCCGACACGCGACGCATTGGCATTCGGCAGCGCCCGCCGAACATCGCGCTCCAGCCGGCGGATCGCCAGCGTGGCCGGCGCGGCGCGCTCGGTGCTGGCAGCGCGGCCCTGGATGGCATCGGCCGGGTTGGCCAGCATGGCGCGCAGGTTGGCGTCGTTCACCCCGCTGGGCGCCCAGGTGCCGGGGCGGGCGAAGTCGTCGCCGCCCCAGGGACCACCCGGGGCGCAGCCGGCCAGCAGCAGCAGCAGCACGCAGAATCTCGGCATCGCGGCGGCCCTCAATCCAGGATGAAGCCGGCATCCAGCCCGGGCGGCAGCGGCACCGCCGGGCCACCCCGCGCGGCCTGCCGGCGATAGAGGATGCGGTCCAGGTCGGTCGCCGGGCGGAAGCCATCGGTCGGGGCCGCCAGGGTGCGCGGGTCGGAGACCGGCCGCACCAGGTAGGGCGTGATGATGATGACCAGCTCGGTCTCGTTGCGCTGGAACCGGTCGGAGCGGAACAGCGCACCCAGCACCGGCACGTCGCCAATGCCGTTGACGCCGCTGTTCGTCAGCGTGTTGCTGCGCTGGAGCAGCCCGGCGATGGCGAAGCTCTGGCCGCTGCCCACTTCCACCGTCGTCTCCGCCCGGCGGACACTGAGCGCGGGGATGGTGACGACGCCATTGGCCAGGGGCAGGCTGATGGCGCCATTTTGGGAAAGCTGGCTGACCTCAGGCCTGACGCGCAGGTTCAACCGCTCCGGCCCCAGCACGGTCGGCACGAAGGAGAGGCTGACGCCGAACTGCTTGTATTCCACGGTGATGGAGCCATTCAGCGAACTGGCGGCGACCGGCACCGGGAACTCACCGCCGGCGAGGAAGCTGGCGACCTCGCCCGACTGCGCCGTCAGGTTCGGCTCGGCGAGGATGGTGATGAGCTGGTCGGAGGCCAGCGCATCGACCACGGCGTTGATATCGAAGCGGGACGAGTTGAACCCCGCGCCGATGCGGCTGACGGTCGCGGCCGTGCCGGTGCTGGTGGCAGTCAGCGCATTCATCACACCGCCGATGCCGCCCGTGTTCAGACCGATCAGCATGCCGGCGCCGTTATTGGCCAGCGCCTGCCAGTTGAAGCCCAGGTCGCGGCTGACCTGGCGGGAGATTTCCGCGACGCGGACCCGCAGGTTGACCTGAATGGAGGACAGCAGCGCCAGGCTGTTGATCACCTCGAGCCCCTCGCCGCCGAAGGTCCGCGCGATGGCCTCGGCGCGTTGCGCGTCGGCCGCCGTCGGCACCTGGCCGCTCAGGACCAGCGTGGTGCGACCGCTGGTCGTCACCACCAGCCCCTCGGTGCCCGGCACCAGGCGGCGAATCATGCTCTGCACGGCGGTGGCGCTGGGGGCCGTGCCGCCTTCTCCCCTGGTGACGGGCGGCGCGCCGGGGACGGTCGGGGTGCCGCGGCCCGGGTTCACGGTGATGTCGTATTCCGCCACCGGGGAGCCATCCTCGGCGGCGGCGATGACCGTGGTGCGGCCGGCGCCGACCGCCATCAGGAACAGGCTGGTCGGTGAGACCGGCTGCACCCGGGCGATGCGCGGGTCGGCGGCCATGACGGTGATGGCCGGGCGCGGCAGCCGCAGCAGCCGGCCGGCGCCGGCTTCCAGCAGCAGCGAAATCGGCAGTCCCGCGGCGACCGGCGCAGCGGGTGCCGTGGCAGATGTCGTCAGCGCCGCGGCCTGGCGCGGCCGTGGCATGGCGGAAGCCGCGCGGGCCAGTCGCTCCGCCGGCTCGGGCTGGCTCTGCGCGCCGGCCGGCGCCAGTTGCCCCCGCGCGCCTTGCGGCGCCGGCTGCCCCCGCGCGCCTTGCGGCGCGACGACCAACAGCAGGGCAACTCCCATGGCGGCAAGGGCACGCAGGGTCATGGGAAGCTCACATTCTGCAATTCGTCACCCTGGATCACCCGCATGCGGGCGCCCTGCGACAGCCCCGCACCCGCCAGCGCCGCCGAGACATCGGCGCCGAACACCGAACCGCCCTTGGCCGCAGGCTCGGCCGGCGCGCGTTCCATGGCGCGGACGGCCAGCGCGATGCGGCCAAGCCGGCCAGCCACTGCCACGCGCTCCGCCTGCTCGGCGCTGACCTCCAGCGTCACGGTGCGGGCGACGCGGCCGGCGATGGCGTCTTCCGGCGTGGCACCGCGGGTGAATTGCTGGTCGATCGCCACCACGCGCACATCCGTCAGCACGGTTTCGCCGACCACGCGGCGGGCCAGCGGGGCGTCGTTGGCGGCGAGTTCCTGGGTCAGGATCAGGTCCACTTGGTCACCCGGCCAGATCAGCCCGGCGGCGCCGGTCACCACATCCACCCCTACCGCGAAGGCGCGCGTCCCGGGGCGCAGCACCGCGGCGAGGAAGCCGTTCTCGCGTGGCCGCAGCACGTCGCCGCGCAGCATCACGCTGTCCGCTTCCAGATAGCGCCGCAGCAGGGCGCCGCGCAGTTCCAGGCGGATGTCGTCGCCCGGCGCGATGAAACCCTCCGGCGCTTCGGCGGGGCTGACCTCGCGCGTCGTGAAGTCGGTGTCCTTCAACAGGGTGCCGGCGAGCAGCGGCCGGGCCGCAACCACCAGGCGCACACGGGCCGGCGGCGGCGGTGCGGCAACCACCATCGGCACCCCGGCGGGTGCGGCCGGTGCCAACAGTTGATAGCCCAGTGTGCCGAGGCCCAGCGCACTCATGGCCAGCGACAGGATGATGAGCAGGCGGAGGTACACGGCTCAGCCCCGCGCGATCAGGGTGAGGATGCCGCCACAGGCGATGGCGACGCCGTAGGGCACCGGGCCACCGCGGCGAAGGCGCCGCGCTTCGATGCGCAGGCAGCGCCCCTGGCGCCGCAGGATGGCCGGCCGCAGGCGTCGCAACAGCCGCGGCCCGGCGAGGTAGCACAGGCCGAGCACACCACCGGCCAGGATGGTGTTGTTGAGGAAGTCGAGCGTGGCGAGCGGCGGCAGGCCAAGCGCCAGGGCAGCCGCGAGCTTGACATCGCCCCCGCCGAGCCAGCCCATCATGGCGCAGCCCAGCAACACCGCGAAGACCAGTGCCGCCATCAGCACGGCGTAGAGCAGCGGCAACCAGCCTGCCCCGGCCTGCAGCACCACGCCAACCGCGGCGAGCATGATGGCGAAGCGGTCGGGAATGCTGCGCGTCAGGATATCGTACCACGCAGCGGCAGCGAGCAAGGCGCCGAGCAGAACCGATGTCGCCGCGTGCATGATTGGCTTGTCCTGGGATGCCTGGCTCACCGCCTCGGCCGGCCCGCACGCGCGGGGCGGCCGAGGGTGGCCATTGTCAGAGCGTGATGCCGGCAAAGACGGCGGAGATGCGGGTGCCGAAGCTGGTCGCCGCCAGGCCGACGGCGACGACAATGCCGGTGGCGAGGACGGCGTATTCCGCGGCAGTGACGCCCTTGCGGTCGGTAATGGCGCGGGAAGCGGCGGCGATGATGATGTTGATCATGGCTTGGTTTCCTTGTTGCGATGAAGGAGTGCTGCATCCCCGATGCCAGCGACGGGTGCCGTCTGGGCCGGGGTGCTGCGCCATGCGAGGACTTTGCCTGCGCCTGACGAATACAACCCTAACGTGTATTCGATTGAGAGATCACTAAAATGAGGCTTGTGTCTTTGTATGAGACCATTTGATACAACCAATAGTTGCGTCTCGCGGTATGGTGCGGGCCAGACATGTTGGACCCCAGGCCGTGCCACGCTTCACCAGGCTCCCCCCCCGCCTGCGCGACCGCCGCGGCATCGCCAGCCTGGAATTCGCCCTGGTGGGCGGATTGCTGCTGTCGCTGCTGTTGGGCGGCATCGACCTGGCCCGCTACATGTTCACGCTGGAGTGCCTGCGCGCGACAGCGGCCGACGCCGTGCGCCTGGCGACGCTGCAAGGCAGCCGCAACCTGAACACCGGCAGCGCCGCCTGCACCAGCCTGAGCGGTGTCTTGGCGGACAGTTCGGCGCGGGTGCCGTTCCTGCGCGCCAGCCTGGTGACGGCAACACTCAGCGGCTGCGCTACCCAGGCCGGGATAACGACGGTGACGGTGACGGTGCAGTACCCGTTCAGCTTCGTCGTGCCCGTCTTCGGCACCGCCCCGGCGATGACCGAGACAGCGCAGGCGCTGTTCAACTGAAGCGGCGCCTGGCGTTCAATGGAAGCGCAGCGCCACGCTGCCGCGCAGCGTCGCCATGGCTGGGAACAACGCTCGGGTCAGCGGCGAGATGAACTGCAGCGGCTGCGTCACCGTGACCGTGATGTAGCCGATCGGCGAGACCGTGGCGGCGCCGAACGGACAGGTGCCGGTGCTGCAGTTGGCCGCGACGCCGTTGTCGCATTGGCAGGCCATGCTGGTGGGTGAGATGGTCAGCCCAGTCCAGCCGGACAGGCTGGCCTGCACCCGGCTGGTGATGCCCGCATTGTCGGTCGGATTGGCGAAGGCGTATTGCGCGCCGATCCGCGCCGCCGTTTCCAACTGCGTCGTGCGCCACACAGCGCGGCCGACATCATAGATGCTCAACACGATGAGGATGACCACCGGCGCCACCAGGGCGAACTCGGCGGCGGCGATGCCGTAGCGGCCAGCCAGGGCGTGGCGCAGGCGGCCCATCGGAGTCACTCCACCAGCCGAGCGAGCTGTGTGCCGGGCACCGGCGTACCCTGGCTGGCGCAGGTGGAGATGTCGAAGCGGTAGCTGCTGAGGCTGCCGATCTCCACCGTACCACCGACCAGCGCCAGGCAGCCGGTGTTGGCGGTGGAACTCACATTGCCCATCTTGATGTAGGCGTTGGGGAAATAGATGCCGCCACTGAGATTGAAGGAAGAAACGCTCTGCAGGTTCAGCGTCGGCGCGCCGCTGCTGCCGGTGGCGGTGGGACCGCGCCGGTAGAACAGGACCCCGTCATAATCGGCGTCGCTGCTGTTCACCGCGGGCGCCGAGATGGTGACGGTGGAGGTGTTGCTGATGCTGAGCGAGCCAGGGTTGCTGCCGACGAAGATGAAGCTGCACCCCGCGCAGGCGAAGCTGGCGATGCTGCCAATGGTCAGCGACGCATTCTGGAACACATAGGTCCCGGGCGAAAACGTCACCGCCGAGGTGTTGGAGACCGTCACCGAGGCGCAATACGCCTTCGAGGTGCCGCTGGGCGCGATCGGGCCACGGGCATTCAGCGGCGTCGTATTAAGGCAACTGGCGCCACTGATGGTCGGCTGCGCCTTGCTGTCCAGGAAAGCGTAGGGATTCATCAGGGGCGGGGAATGTTCCTGGTAGCCCTGGGCGAAGCTCCAACGGACATTGCCGCAACCGGAACAGGTGCCCACCGCGGCGATCCCCTGCGCCACGACGCTGCCATTGGATTGCGGGATGTTGACCGAAACACCCGGCAGGTTAGAGCCGACGTAGCAGGTGGCGGCGTTGAAGGTGCTGCTATTCTGGATCGTCACGCTGCCGGTCATGGCCAGAATGCAGGCGCGGGCGTTGAGTTGCAGGCTGGCGACGCTGCGGCGCGACGCCGTCACGCTGGCAGCACCCAGGAAGGCCCGGCTCAAGGAGACCGCCACGGGTTTGCTGATCAGCACTTCGAAGGCATTGATGTTGGCCGTGGCGCTGCCGCTGGCCGGCGGGTTGTTGACCGTGACCATGGCCGGGGTGAAGCCGTTGCGCCCGGCGACTTCCACGGCGGCGGCCAGCGCTGCGCTGCGCCCGCGATACTGATAGGCCGAGGCAGCGGCCATGGCGGCGGCATCGGCACTGGTCTGCGCATTGACGCGGTTGAGGTAGATGTCGCCACCTTCCATGGCCAGCGCCGCCATGCCGAGCAACGCGCTGGCCGAGACGGCGAACAGCGCCGCCGAAACTCCTGCCCGGCCCCGCAGCACCATTCCCACGCTGCGGCGCTGGCCGTGCGGCTGCCTGGCCTGACCGATTGCTGCGCGCCGCCCCATTGCCATCCAGCCCCGCCGAGAGTGTCGGATCGAGGCAGAGCCTAGGCCACAGCGGCGTTAAGGAAGCCTGAAGCGGGGCCTCGACCAGCGGCTATTCCAGCGTCACCAGTTCGGCGCCGTCATCCACCAGGTCGCCAGCGGTGCAGCGCAGGCTGGCGACAATGCCGTCGGCCGGGGCGGTGATGCGCATCTGCACCTTCATCGCCTCCAGCATCAGCAGCACCTGGCCGCGCGTCACGGCCTCGCCCTCGCGCACCAGCACCTCCAGCACGCGGCCGGGCATGGGTGCCAGGATACGGCCGCCATCGGACTGGGTGTCATCCACCGGCGCGCGCGGGTCGATATGCGTCAACGCGTAGCCGACGCCGTTCAGGAAGACGGTCAGCGCCTGGCCGTGGCGCAGCACGCGCAGCTTCGCGGTGCTGTTCCCCAGCCGCAGCGTCGTCACGCCCGCGGCGTCCTGCGCGTGGACCAGGTCCTCGCCCAGGCGGAAACCATCGGCCAGCAGATGCGCGCGGAGCGCATGCTGCGTCTCGCCCTCGGCCAGGATGAAGTCCTGGTAGCCGTCACCGTTCAGCCGCCAGGCATTGGCCAGCGCCCAGGGCGAATGCGGGTCGCCGGCCGCGGCCGGCGGCGCTTCGTCGCGCAGCAGCCGATGGATGGCGGCGGCCAGCACGCAGCGCGGTGCCGGCGGGGGCGGCGCCAGCACCTCCGGGTGGTGGGCGATGAAGCCGGTGTCGAGTTCGGCGGCACCGAAGGCGGGGTGCGCCGCGATGGCGCGCAGCAGGCCGAGATTGGTCGCCACGCCGGCGATCTCATACCCCGCCAGCGCGCGGTTCAGCTTGCGCAGGGCTTCGGCGCGGTCGCTGCCATGGACGATCAGCTTCGCTATCATCGGGTCGTAGTGGATCGGGATGGCGTCGCCCTGGCCCACACCGGTATCGATCCGCGCGCCATCCGGCTCCCGCAGGTGGTACAGCGTGCCGATGCTGGGCGCGAAGTCGCGCGCGGGATCCTCGGCATAGACGCGCACCTCGATGGCGTGGCCGTGGATGCGGAGTTGCCGTTGGGTGCAGGGCAGCTTCTGGCCGGCGGCGACGCGCAACTGCCATTCCACCAGGTCCTGGCCGGTGATCGCCTCGGTCACCGGGTGTTCCACCTGCAGCCGGGTGTTCATCTCCATGAAGAAGAAGTCGTCGCCCGAACTTTCTCCCGCGACGCCCGCGTCGACGATGAACTCCACCGTGCCGGCGCCGACATAGCCGATGGCGCGGGCGGCGGCGCAGGCGGCCTCGCCCATCGCCGCGCGGCGCTGCTCGCTCATGCCAGGCGCGGGTGCTTCCTCCACCACCTTCTGGTGGCGGCGCTGGATGGAACAGTCGCGCTCGAACAAATGCAGCATGTGGCCCTGGGTATCCGCGAAGACCTGCACTTCGATATGGCGCGGCTTCGTCAGGTAGCGCTCCACCAGCACCTGGTCGTCGCCGAAGCTGGCACGTGCCTCGCCCTTGGCCAGCGCCAGTGCCTCCTCGAACCCGGCGGCGTCGCGCACGATGCGCATGCCCTTGCCGCCGCCGCCGGCGCTGGCCTTGATCAGCACCGGGAAGCCGATGCGCCGGGCCTCTGCGGCCAGCAGCGCCGGCGATTGGTCGGCGCCGTGATAGCCTGGCACCAACGGCACGCCCGAGCTTTCCATCAGCGCCTTGGCGGCGGATTTGCTGCCCATCGCGCGGATGGCGGCCGGCGGCGGGCCGATGAAGGTGAGGCCCGCCGCAGCGCAGGCCTCGGCGAAGTCGGCGTTCTCCGAGAGGAACCCGTAGCCGGGGTGCACCGCCTGCGCGCCGCTGGCCAGCGCCACGGCGATGATGGCGTCGCCGCGCAGATAGCTCTCCCGCGCCGGGGCCGGGCCGATGCAATGCGCTTCGTCGGCCATCGCCACATGGCGCGCGTTCGCGTCGGCCTCCGAATAGACCGCGACCGTGCGGATACCCATGGCGCGCGCGGTGCGGATGATGCGGCAGGCGATCTCGCCACGATTGGCGATGAGGATGCTGTCGAACATGGCCATCACATCCGGAACAGCGGCGCGGTGGTCGTCGGCACCGGCGCGTTCAACGCCGCCGAGAGCGACAGGCCCAGCACCATGCGGGTATCCGCGGGGTCGATGATGCCGTCATCCCACAGCCGCGCGCTGGCGTAGTAGGGGTGGCCCTGGGCTTCGTACTGCGCCTCGATCGGCGCCTTGAACTTTTGCTCATCTTCGGCGGGCCACACCCCGCCCTTGGCCTCGATGCCGTCGCGCCTGATGGTGGAGAGCACGGCGGCGGCCTGGATGCCGCCCATGACGCTGATGCGCGCATTCGGCCACATGAACAGGAAGCGCGGCGAATAGGCTCGGCCGCACATGCCGTAATTGCCGGCGCCGAAGCTGCCGCCGATGATGACGGTGAACTTCGGCACGACAGCCGTCGCCACCGCCGTCACCAGCTTGGCGCCATCCTTGGCGATACCGCCGCTCTCATACTTCCGCCCGACCATGAAGCCGGTGATGTTCTGCAGAAACACCAAGGGAATGCCGCGCTGGTTGCACAGCTCGATGAAGTGCGCCCCCTTCTGCGCGCTCTCGGAAAACAGCACGCCGTTATTGGCCAATATGCCGACGGGGTAGCCGAAGATGCGGGCGAAGCCGCAGACCAGCGTTGGCCCGTACAGCCGCTTGAACTCGTCGAACTCGCTCCCATCCACCACGCGGGCGATCACCTCGCGCACGTCATAGGGCTCACGGATATCAGCGGGCACTACGCCGTGCAGTTCCGCCGCGTCGTAAAGCGGCGGGCGTGGCGGCTGCATGTCCAGCCCCACCTGCTTCACCCGGTTCAGGTTGCCGATGATCCGCCGCGCCAGGCCCAGCGCCTGCGCGTCGTTCTCCGCCATGTGGTCCGTCACGCCGCTGATGCGGGAATGCACCTCGGCGCCGCCCAGATCCTCGGCGGAAACCACCTCGCCGGTCGCGGCCTTCACCAGCGGCGGCCCGGCCAGGAAGATGGTGCCCTGGTTGCGGACGATGATCGCCTCGTCGCTCATGGCCGGCACATAGGCGCCGCCGGCGGTGCAGCTGCCCATCACCACCGCCACCTGCGGAATGCCGGCGGCGGACATGTTGGCCTGGTTGTAGAAGATGCGGCCGAAATGGTCGCGGTCCGGGAAGACCTCGTCCTGGTTCGGCAGGTTGGCGCCGCCGCTGTCCACCAGGTAGATGCAGGGCAGGTTGTTCTGCTGGGCAATCTCCTGCGCGCGCAGGTGCTTCTTAACCGTCATCGGGAAGTAGGTGCCGCCCTTCACCGTGGCGTCGTTCGCCACCACCACGCATTCCCGCCCGGCGACGCGGCCGATGCCGGTGATGAGGCCGGCGGCCGGGATGTTTTCCCCGTACATGCCATGCGCCGCCAACTGGGAGAATTCCAGGAAGGGCGAGGCCGGGTCGATCAGCGTGCGGATGCGGTCGCGCGGCAGCAGCTTGCCGCGACCGGTGTGGCGGTTGCGCGCCACCTCGCCGCCGCCCTGACGCACCGCCTCGACCTCGGCGCGCAGTTCCGCCACCAGCGTCTTCATGCGCGCGGCGTTGGCGCTGAAACCCGGGCTGCGCGGGTCCAGCGCGGAGGTGAGTGTGGCCATGCCCTGCGGTTCCGTTTCCTGCCCTGCCTGCATACCAGCACGCCCAGCCTTGCGCGAGCCAGCCTTGCCGCGCAGCATGCCTGCAACAAAGCCGCCAATGAAACCGCCAATGAAGCCAGAGGAAACCGCCATGCTCGCCCGTCGCGCCGCCTTTTCGCTGGCCGGTGTCGCCGCCTTCGCCGGCGCCGCCCAGGCCGCGCCCACTGCTGCCCCGCCGGCCCTGCCCCGCGCCGCCAGCCCCGCCGCAGCAGGGCTTTCCGCCGACCGGCTTGGCCGCATCCCCGCCTGGTTCAACAAGGAAGTGGCCGAGGGGCGCATCCCCGGCGCCGTCGTCGCCATCGGCCGCGGCGGCAAGCTGGCCTACCTGGAAAGCTTCGGCTACCGGGACCGCGACCAGCGCGCGCCGATGCCGCGCGACGCGGTGTTCCGCATCGCCTCCATGACCAAGCCCATCGCCTCGCTTTCGCTGATGCTGCTGGTGGAGGAAGGCAAGGCGGCACTCTCCCACTCCGTGGCGCGCTACCTGCCGGAATTCGCCACCGGGCGCGTCGGCGTGGACCGCGTGGCGCCGGCCCGGGCCATGACGCTGCACGACCTGCTGCGGCATACCTCCGGCCTGACCTATGGCTCACTGCCCATCCAGGGCGCGCCGCCGCCGGACCCGGTGCAGATGCTGTACAGCGACGCCAAGGTGGCGGACCCCGAGCAGACCGCCGCACAGTTCACCACCAGGCTGGCCGCGCAGCCGCTGATGTTCCAGCCCGGCACGCATTGGGAATACAGCCATGCCACCGACGTGGTCGGGCGCCTGGTGGAGGTGATTTCGGGCCAGGACCTCAACGCCTTCATCCAGGCGCGCATCTGCCGGCCGCTCGGGCTGGTGGATACCAGCTTCTGGGCGCCGGCCGCCAGCGCCGGGCGCTGCGCCTTGCCGCAGGTGGACCCGGTGACCGGCCGCAAGCAGGCCGTACCGAACCCGCTGAGCGAGCCCAAGTGGTTCAGCGGCGGCGGCGGCATGGTCTCCACCGCGGCCGACTATGCGCGCTTCTGCCAAATGCTGCTGAATGGCGGGCAATATGGCGGCGTCCGCATCGCCAGCCGCAAGACGGTGCAGTTGATGACGCAGGACCACCTGCCGCCGGGCGTGCGCTATGCGCCGGGGCTGTTCGGCCGCTTCGGCGGGCTGGCGCCCTCGGCGGAATTCGGCACCGGCTTCGGCCTCGGCTTCGCGGTGCGGACCAGCGTCGGCCGCAGCGAAGTGCCGGGCAGCGTCGGCGACTACAGCTGGGGCGGCGCCTATGGCACCTACTTCTGGGTGGACCCGGTGGAAGACCTCTACGCCATCCTGATGGTGCAGGGCCCCAGCGACCGGCTGCACTACCGCTACGCGCTGCGCAACCTGGTCTATGGCGCCCTCGGCTGAGGCTACTCGGCCTTGATGTTGCCGGCCTGCACCACGCGCTTCCAGCGGGCGATTTCCGCCTGTTGGAAGCTGGCGAATTCGGCGGGCGTGCTGGCGACCACGTCGAAGCCGATCTCGTCCATCCGCGCCTTCACCTCCGGCGCCAGTAACGCCGCGCGGAAGGCGGCGTGGACCTTGCTGGCCAGCACCGGCGCCATGCCAGGCGGGCCGCCCAGCGCCTGCCAGGAATAGACCACGAAGTCGGCCAGCCCGCCCTGCGCCGCGGTCGGCACATCCGGCAGCAGCGCATGCCGCGCCTCGCTGGTGATCAGGATGCCCTTGACCCGGCCATCCCGGATTTGCGGGTAGATGCTGCCGAGGTTCTGGAAGCTGAACGACACATCGCCCGAGAGCAGTGCCGTGGTGGCCGGCGCGCCACCGCTAAACGGCGCATGCACGGCATCGGTGCCCGTTGCCTGCTTGAACATCTCGGCGGTCAGGTGGTCAGAAGACCCGATGCCGCTGCTGGAATAGCTGGCGGTGCGGCTGTTGGCCTTCAGCCAGGCGATGAAACCGGGCAGGTCCTGCACCGGCACCTTGGCCGGGTTCACCACCAGCACGTTCGGCGTGCGCACGGTCTGGGAAAGACGCGTCAACTGCGTCACCGGGTCGTAGCCCAGGTTCGGCCGCAGGGCGACGTTGATGGCCCAGGTGGAGATCGGCGCATGCATCAGCGTGTGGCCATCCGGCGCCGAGCGGATCACCTGTCGTGCGCCGACTTCCCCCGTCGCGCCGGGCCGGTTTTCCACCACCACCGGCTGGCCGAGCGTGGTGGTCAGCCGCTGCGCCGCCGCGCGGGCCACGATGTCGGACGACGAGCCGGGCGCGAAGGGCACGATGATGGTGGTGCTGCGCGCCGGCCATTCCTCCTGCGCGCGGGCAGTTGCGGGCAGCAGGGCGGCGGCGGCGAGGAGCGAGCGACGGTTCACCGGTTATTCTCCTTGCGCCAGGCGGCGAACAGGACAAGCGAGTTGGGGTCCGTCGCCGGATACAGCCCGCGGATGCTGTGGCCGGCGCGGACGCGCGAGGTCACGAAATCCTCATAGGCGGTCATCTCCACCGCTTCGTTGGCGATCTCGTCGGCCAGGTGGGCGGGGATGCAGATCACCCCGTCGCCGTCGCCCAGCATCACGTCGCCGGGCCATACCGCCGCGTCGCCACAGGCAATCGGGCCGTTCGCCTCCACCGCCTGGTGCAGCGTCAGGTTGGTCGGCGCACTCGGCCGCTGGTGGTAGCTGGGGAAGTCGAGCCCGGCGATCTCGTCGGCATCGCGGAAGCCACCATCCGTCACCACGCCGGCCACGCCGCGCATCATCAGCCGGGTCACCAAAATGCCGCCAGCGCTGGCGGCGCGCGCATCCTTGCGACTGTCGATGACGAAGACCGCACCTTCAGGGCATTCCTCCACCGCGCGGCGCTGCGGGTGGCTGGGGTCCTTGAACACTTCCAGACTGTTCAAATCCTCCCGCGCCGGGATGTAACGCAGCGTATAGGCCTCGCCGACCATCACGGGGTGCCGGGGGTTCAGCGGCTGCACGCCCTGCAGCATCTGGTTGCGGAAGCCGCGCTTGTACAGCGCGGTGGCGACCGTCGCGGTGCTGACGGTCTTCAGCTTCGCCCGGGTTTCGGCGGCAAGCGGCATCGGCGTTTCCTCGTAATTGCCGTGTTTTTCCAGCTTCCCGCGACGCGAGTCCAGCGTGGTATGCTGCCGAGTCGCAAGGAGACCCCGCGCATGACCGAGAGCGCCGCGCCTTTGCCAAGCCTGAAGGGCAAGAGCCCGTGGGAGTTGCACCCCGCCCTGACCGCGGAGCGATTGCAGACCTGCGCCCGGCTGCTGGCCAATGCCCGCCGGGACGCCATCGCCATGGCTTCCGAGGAGATGGGCGACGATGCCTGGAGCATCGGCTGCCGCGCCTATGCCTTCAGCCGACACCGCCTGCGCCGCACCGCGGAAGCCGGCCACTACCCCTGGCTGAAGGTGCTGGACGAGAGCCACCTCTTCGTCTTCCTGATCGACCAGGTGCCGGTGCGCTTCTGGCGTGGTGCGGCGGATGACCCGACCGACCGCATCCTGAAGCGCCAGCAGGTGGAGGCGCAGCAGCTTTCCCTGGCGCTGGGTGAGGCCGACGATGACGGCCTGCTGTTCCGCTTCGCGGTGGAAACCGGCGACCGAGGCCAGGTGGAGCGCGTGGTCTTCCTGGCGCTGCGCGACGAGGAACGGGTCGAGTGCTTCTGGCCGGTCCCGCTGGAGCTCAGCGCCATGCCCGCGGCCAATGGCGCGCCGACCCAACTGCGCCTGATGGGCGAGGATGTGCCGGTGCCCAAGCGCAACAACGCCGGCCTGCCCGCGCCCAGACTCAGGCGCGCCCGGTAGGCACCCCGTCTCCGCCGCGCCCGCTAGCGCCCGGCGCCGAAGCCGCGCTAGCCTGCCCGCCGCAACCCTGGCGGGAGGCTTCCTGATGGTCGAGATCCTGCGGCATCGCATCACCGATGCCAGCGCCTGGCACGGCCCCGCCCTGGCCGGGCGCGAGGATTGGGTCATGCGCCCCACCCCCGCCATGGTCACCGAGATGCGCGACGCCACGCTCCGCGTCGCCGGCCGTGGCCTGGGCTTCACCCGCACCGACTTTCCGCTGCCGCTGACCGCCCCCTGGCTGGCCGAAGCGCTGGAGCACGTCACCGAAGGCCGCGGCTTCGTGCTGCTGCGCGGCCTGCCCACCCCGGGCCTGAGCGATGCCGAGACCCGCGCGCTGTACTGGGGCCTGGGGCTGCATTGGGGCCGCGCGGTAAAGCAGAACCTGAAGGGCGACCTGCTGGCCGAGATCACCGACCGGGGCCTCGACGTCAACGCGCTGAATGTGAAGCCCAGCCAGACCAACGCCGAGCAGCGCCCGCACACCGACCCGGGCGACGTGGTGGCGCTGCTCTGCATCAACCCGGCGCAGCAAGGCGGGCTGTCGCGCATCGCCAGCCTGGTCGCCATCCACAACGCCATGCTGGAACGCTACCCCGAAGACCTGTCGGTGCTGTATCGCGGCTTCCACCATGACCTTCGCGGCGATGCCTCCGAGGCCGCGCCCTTCGGCTGCTCGCCGGTGCCGGTGCCGGTCTATCGCTGGCACCAGGGCAAGCTGAGCTGCGTGTTCAACGCCAGCACCATCAAGGACGCGCAGCGCCGCATGGGCACGACGGTACCGCCGTACGAAATGCGCGCGATCGACCGCATGGTGGAACTGGCGCACAGCGAGGAATTCCGCCTGGACATGGATTTCCAACCCGGCGACCTCCAACTGCTGAACAACTGGACGGTGATGCACTGGCGCACCGGCTTCACCGACAACCCCGCGCTGAAGCGGTTGCTGTTGCGGCTTTGGCTGCTGGTTGACGACATCCGCCCGATCCACCCGAGCATGCGCGACGGCTATATCACCGGCGCCCAGACTGGACGAACCACATGAACCGCCGTGCCCTGATCGCCTCCATGGCCGCCCTGCCCTTCACGGCGCAGGCGCAGAGCTATCCGGACCGCCCGGTGAAGATCATCGTCGCCTTCGCCCCTGGCGGCGGCACCGACATCATCACCCGCATCCTGGCGCCGGAGCTCACCGCCGCGCTGGGCCAGAATGTCATCATCGAGAACCGCGCCGGCGCCGCCAGCACGGTCGGCACGGATGCCGTGGCGAAGTCGCCGCCGGATGGCTACACGCTGGTGGCCAGCGACAGCACCTTCCTGATCAATCCCGGCCTGTTCGGCAGCCGCCTGCCCTACGACACGCTGCGCGACTTCACCGGCGTGACCATGATGGCCAGCGCCCCCGTGGTGCTGCTGGCGCATCCCAGCGTGCCGTTC
>CANBNK010000034.1 GCA_947371015.1 Acetobacteraceae bacterium
GCCGGCGTAGCGCCGGGATGCTCGCCAGCGCCGTCCATAGCGGCACCGGTAGTCACCCACTCGATCCTAACCCATAGCCGGCATCAGGCAGCGCAGGTGCTCATCGTCTGCACCACCATGACCGTACATAGGTTTTTGGAGGTGTCCAGGTCCTGCAGGAAGACCCTGGCGCGGATCGGCGCTTCGTTGAACGGGTCGCTGAACGGGGTTTCCGCCCCCCGCGGGGCCGCACGTTCGACCATGAGGCCGGGCTACCTGCCGGCGCTGATCTTGGCCTGGCGGCGTGCCGCCTTGGCTACAGCCGGAAGGGCGCGGGTGGCTTCCAGCGCAGCGCGAATTTCGGAGGGATACCAGCGCGGGGCGCGGGCCGCCGGGTAGACCGGCGCCGGCAGCCGGCCGGCACCCACGGCACGCCAGAACGCGGCGAGGCAGCAACCCGCCCCCTGTGCCGCCATCGGAGCGGCGACCGGAACTTCAACGGTCGGCAATTGGCCCGGCGCCGCCATCATCTGCCCTGCCAAGCCGGCCTGAAAACCGGCGAAGGGCGAAAGGTTAGTTGCATCCATTTGAGTAGGCTCCGGTTTGTGTACGGGAGCCTATTCAACCTATTGGATGGTGCCGGATGGCGGGGCCAACCTAGGGGGTAGGTTTGCCCCGGCGCTTCCGTATCCCTCGCTTTGCGCGGCGCAGCGTGCGCTCATCCGCATCGCTTGGCATGGGATGGCCCCTCTCTGCAGCAAGCAACGTGGCCCGATCCCGGGCCGGAATTCCTTCTTCCTTCCACGCGGCATCCCGATCACGAAGCCACGCCGCCTCTCTGGCGCGATCCCAATCCGCAAACCCATTCCAGCCCTTACGCGACATGCCGAGGGCAAAGGCGACTTTTCCTAGGGCCTCGGCCGGATCAATGCTTCTCGAGGACATCCAACGACTGAAATCTTGTTCATATTGTTCTTCGGAAAGTCCGATCCTTTCATAATCTTTCCAAGCGGGCAGTTTATCTGGATCGCGTCCCTTTGCGTATTCTATGAAATATCGGCTTACACCTGCCAAATACTTCAAACACCAGACCGGCAGCTCCACACTTGCAAGGCTGTCGTCATCGGCTGCTCGCGCGTAGGTATGCAGCAACTCGATGTATATCCGCTCCCAGGCGAAGAGAGGATTGTTCCTCTCTATCGCCTGGTCCCTGCAAAAGTCGGCGCCAGGGCCGACGCTATCGTCTTCGTTGGTTGGTTCGTCGCACATAGGCTGGCGTCACGAACCGCCAACATCCCGGCGCCAGAACAGCGCCTTCGGGGCCAGCTTCTTCAGGTCGCGCAGCACGCTTTCGGCAAGCTCTTCCTCGGCATCGCCGCCGCCATACAGCAGGCTATGCGTCACCCAGGCCGCCTTCACTGCCAGGTCGTGCAGGTCAACGGCCGGCAGGCTGGCGAGGCGCGTCACGGCGGCATCCTGCGCGGTATGGGCGGCGCGCAAGGCTTCCGAGAATGGGCCGTCCTTCGGCTCCCCGACGCGCATCCAGACATCACAAGCCGCGCCAGCAACAAGGCCCCGGGCCGCGATTTCCCCGGCGATGGCTGCAACGGAGGAGGCGCGGGGCGGGGTCGGCAAGAAGGGCCAGGAAGGCTGGCCGGGCAAGGCCGTTGCCGCCCGTTGCCCCTTGCCTTCATCGTCCACAGACCGAAGCCAGAACAGCGCCTCGGGGGCCAGTTGCTTCAGGTCGCCCAGCACGCTGGCGGCAAGCTCTTGCTCGGCCTCGCCGCCCTCGTGGTCCATGAAACTACGCGCCACCCAGGCCGCCTTCACGGCCAAGTCGTGCAGGTCAACGGCCGGCAGACTGGCGAGGCGCGTCACGGCGGCATCCGTCCCGGCATGGGCGGCGTGCATGGCTTCCGAGAAGGGGCCGTCCTTTGGCTCCCCGACGCGCGCCCAGGCGTCCCAAGCCGCGCCAGCAACAAGGCCCCGGGCCGCGATTTCCGCCGCTACAGCCGTGACGGCAGATGCAGCAGCGGGCAGCGGCAAGCGCCAGGTTGCCGGGATACGCCCCCCTTTCGGCATGGTCTGCCGCTTCACTTCAGCGCGCTTGCCGCCGGCACGCGGGCGGGTGCCCTTCGATGTGCGGGCTTCCGTGGTAGTGGTGTTGTCAGCCTCAGTCATGGTGCTCTCCATGGTCGGGGTCAGGCTGGCAGGGTGATTTCAGCACCCTGCCCAGCCGCCCTATTGCCGGGGTTCCGCCCCGGCGCGGATTCAGCTTGCGGCAGCTCGGCGCCGCTTGGCGATGGAAACCACTTCGGCCGCCGCACCCACCACGCCGGCAACGTGCGCTTGCCAGCGGGTAAGGGCGGCTATGACTTCGTCGGCGTAGTCGTGCCGGTCATAGGTCTGCACCAAGCTGGAGCGGCCCGAGACGTGGTTGATGGCCGATTCCGCATGGTGGGGCGGTACGTCCAGGCGGGCCAGGCCGGTGCGCAGCGTGCGGCGCAGGTCATGCCACCGCCAGGGCGCGGGGGCTGGCTGGTTCGCCTGCTTGGCTGCCGCGGCAAGGGCCAGGTCGGTGCGCTCCTTCAGCTTGGAGAACCCACGGAAGCCGCTACCGGCCACGCGGCCCAACAGCTTGGCGTCCGCCTCCGGTTCCTTGGATGGCCACACCGCCTGCAGCTCGGCCAAGGCCAGCGGCGAGAGGGGCACAACGTAGCCCTTGCGGTTCTTCGTTCGCGCGCCAGGGATCGCCCAGCGACCGGCCGCCAGATCCACTTCGCCGGCCTCCATGTCGGCAACCTCACTCTCCCGGGCGCCGGTCAGGATCAACAGGCGGATGAAGGCCCGCAGCTTCGGCGGTTCGCGGTCAGCCACCAGCCACACCGCGCGCAGTTCAGCATCGGTCAACACGCGCTCGCGGGCGGGCGGCATCGGCGCCAACCTGGCGGCACCCTTGCGCGGCAACAGTGGCGTGGCGATCCATGTCTCTGCCTCGGCGTGGCCGAGGAAGGAAGCCGCGATGCGGTACAGCGCCGCGGCCATGGATGGCGCCCCCTTGCGCTTGGCCGAGATCAGGCCAGCCCAATCGGCGCGCGTGGTGCGGGCCAGCTTCAGCTTGCCGAGGCGCGGCACAATGTCGTGCTTTGCCACCCGGGAGACTTCGCGGGCGTAGCTGGCCGACCAGGGCGCGTTCCCGCTGGTGGTCTTCGCTGCCTGCCATGCCTCCAGGGCATCCTTAACCGAAAGCTCGGCTTGCTCGTCCTGCCTGGCGGCGCGGGCCGTGCGCTTTTCTGCAAAGGGGTCGGCGCCACCCTGCACCGCCACCAGCGCAGCCATGCCGGCCTTGCGCGCATCCGCGATGCCCATTGCTGGCCATGTGCCCAGCTTCGGCCGGGTTTGCTTGCCGTTGGTCGTGCGGGTCCGAATGCTCCAGGTTGCCGCACCGGAGGGCGTCAGGCGCAGCACCAGGCCCGCAACCCGTGCGTCGCGTATCTCCAACCGGCCCTGCTCCGGCGGCGCGAGGGTTCGCAGCCACGCATCGGAAAGGTCTTTTCGCATCCCAGGTTTCCTGATTCGCTATTCCGCCGGTGTGCCCCCACCAAAAGACCGGGGGCACATCGGGGGCACAAATTAGGCGCGGTTGTGGTGCTTGTCCATACATTCCGGTAGGCGTCAGTACGCTCTAAGTGTCGGTTTAGATTGGAGTTAAGTGGAGAGAATGGCGGAAAGCTGCGGGTTTTTGGCCTTTTCGTAATCAGTAGGTCCGGGGTTCAATTCCCCGAGTCGGCACCATTCCTCCATCGCCGCCTGTTTCGCTTGACGCGCCGCCCCCGCCGGGCTTGGCTTCCTCCCAATAAAACTCAGGGAGAACGTCAATGACCGGTGTCACCAGCACCAGGCGTGGGTTGATGCAGGCCGGAGCGGGCGTCGCGCTTGCCGCCACCGTACCCGCCACCGCTCGCTCTCAATCCGGCCCGCTGCGCGTCGGCGTGATGACCGACCTGTCCGGCCCCTTCGCCGGCGCCGGCAGCCAGCCGCTGTTCTGGGGCGCCGAGGTCGCCATCGCCCTGTTCAATGAACGCGGCGGCGTGAATGGCCGCCAGGTGCAGATCGTCTCGGCCGACAGCCAGAGCCGCGCCGAGGTCGCGATCAACGAAGCCGAGCGCCTGCTGGGGCAGGAGCAGCTGGAGGTCGTCACCGGCATCTACTCCTCGGCCCATGCCGTGCCGCTTTCCGGCCGGTTCGAGCAGTCGAAGAAGATCATGTGGATCACCTCCGCCATCAGCACCGCGGTGCTGAAGGACAAGAACATGCGCTACGTGTTCCGCCCGACCGTGCATTCCGACCAATACGCCGAAGCCTCGGTCAGCTTCATCCATGAACACGCCAAGGCGCGGCTGGGCATGGACCCGGACAAGGTCCGCCTGGCGGTGATCTACGAGGACGGCCCTTATGGCAGCGGCGTTGCCGGTGGGATCGAGGTGGAAGCCAAAAAGCGCAACATGCCGCTGGTGATGAAGGAGGCCTATTCGGCCACCGCGCCAGACCTTTCCACCATGGTGACCAAGCTGCGGCGGGAACGCGCCGACATCATCCTGCATGTCGGCTACAACCCCGATATCACACTGTTCCTGCGCCAGGCTAAGTCGGGCGGGCTGCGGTTCAAGGCGCTGATCGGCCATGGTGCCGGCTACAGCCAGATCGACAAGCTGGTGGAGACCTTTGGCGCCGACGTGAACCACGTGTGCAACGTGGACCCCGCGGGCACCCAGATGCTGGACCAGTCCAAGCTGACGCCGGCCACCGCGGCGCTGGCCAAGGTGTTCGTGGAGCGCTACTCGGCCCGGCACCAGGTGCGGGACCTGCCGACGCATGCCTCCATGGGCTTCAACAATACCTGGCTGTTCCTGGAGAACGTGCTGAAGCCGGCGGTGACCAAGACCGGCGGCATGTCGGCTGACGCGCTGCGCGAAGCGGCACTGCTGGTGGATATTCCCGTGGGCGGCAGCATCCAGGGGTATGGCGTGAAATTCGCCCAACCCGGCACGCCAATGTCGGGCCAGAATGAACGCAGCAGCCCGGTGGTGATGCAGTTCGAGGGCGCGGTGGCGAAGGTGGTCTGGCCCACCGCCATTGCCGGCGGACCGCCGGTGCTGCCGCTGCCCGCCGGCCACACCTACGCCGCGCGGTAGCATGACCGAGCCATTGTTGGTGGTGGAGGCGCTGACCAAACGGTTCGGCGGCTTCACCGCGGTGGACGCTGTCTCCTTCCAGGTGGCGCCCGGCGAGATCCTTGGGCTGCTCGGGCCGAATGGCTCGGGCAAGAGCACGACGTTCAACTGCATCGCGGGCATGCTGAAGCCGACCAGTGGGTCGGTGAAGCTGGCGGGGCGGGAGATTGCCGGCAGCACGGCGGATGAGAGTTGCCGGCTCGGCATCGGGCGGACCTTCCAGATTCCGCGGCCGTTCCGCACGCTGTCGCTGCTGGAAAACGCCATGCTGGCGGCGCATTACGGCGCCGATGGCGCGATCACCGCGGCCGAGGCGGAGGAGCGCGCACGCGACGCGCTGCGCCTGGCGCAGTTGCCCGACAACGCCGATGCGCAGGTGCATGGCCTGGGCGCGGCCGGGCTGAAGAAGCTGGAGTTGGCCCGGGCGTTGGCGACCCAACCAAAACTGCTGCTGGCGGATGAATCGCTGGGCGGGCTGGACACCGGCGAGATGAAGCAGGCCGCGGACATGCTGAAGCGCATCCGCGACGAACGCGGCATCACCATTGTCTGGGTGGAGCACATCATGGGCGTGCTGCTGAGCGTGGTGGACCGCGTGGTGGTGCTGGACCATGGCGCGGTAATTTTCCAGGGCACGCCGGCCGAAGCGCAGCAGGATGAGCGCGTGGCCGAGGTGTACCTGGGGCCACCCGAGGCGCGCGCCGCATGAGCGCGGGAATGGGTGGCGCGCGCCGCATGAGCGCAGGAATGGATGGCGCGCGGCGCATGAGCGATGAACACAGGGTGCGCGTGGTATGAGTGGCTCGCTCGAACTCACCGGCATCGAGGCCGGCTATGGCGATTTCCAGGCACTGTTCGGCGTTTCGCTGCGGGTGGACCCGGGCGAGGCGGTGGGTGTCGTCGGCCCGAATGGCGCGGGCAAGACCACGCTGCTGCGGGTGATCTCCGGCCTGATCCGCCCCACCGCGGGCACGCTGCGCTATGACGGCCGGGACCTGGCGACGGTGCCGCCGCACGACCTGCCGGCGCTGGGCATTGCGCATGTGCCGGAAAACCGCCGGCTGTTTCCGCACCTGACGGTGGAGGAGAACCTGAAGGTCGGCGCCTTCCACCCGGCGGCGCGGGCGCATTTCGCCGCGCGCTGCGAGCATGTGTACAGCCTGTTCCCCAAGATGAAGGACCGCCGCAACCAGCTGGCCGGCACCATGAGCGGTGGCGAGCAGCAGATGTGCGCGATCGGCCGGGCGCTGATGTCGGGGCCGAAGATACTGCTGCTGGACGAACCCAGCGCGGGCCTGGCGCCCATTGTGGTGCAGCAGGTGTTCGAGTTGGTGCGGCGCATTCGCCAGGAAGGGCTGACCGTGCTGATCGTGGAGCAGAACGTGGCGCAGGTGCTGCGCGTGGTAGACCGCGCCTATGTGCTGGAAACCGGGCGCGTGGCGGCCGAAGGCCCCAGCGCGCAACTGGCCGCGGACCCGGCGATACGCCGCAGCTATCTCGGGGGGCACTAGCCGTGCGATCGACGGAGGGGCGCAGCCCCGGAGGCGTGAATCGCCCGGCGTGCCGGAGGCACACATAGATGGATCCGTTCCTGCTTGAAGCGCTGTTGAACGGCGTGCTGCTGGGGGGCGTCTTCGCGCTGCCGGCCTTGGGGCTGAACCTGGTGTTCGGCGTGGTGGACGTGGTGTGGCTTTGCTACGCCGAGCTGGTCATGATCGGCATGTATGCGGTGTGGTTCCTCTACACCCAGGCTGGCTGGCCGCTGCCCCTTGCCTTCGCGGCCTGCCTGCCGGTGGTGGCGGGCCTCGGCCTGGCGCTGCATGTGCTGGTGGTGCGGCCGCTGCTGACGGCGCCACCGATCAACCAGGTGCTGGCCACCGGCGGTGTGCTGTTCGTGCTGCAAGGCGCGGCGACGCTGGTGTTCAAGACCGATTTCCGTAGTCTCGGCGTCGATATGCCGCCGATGGAATTAGGCGACGTTTTTATTAGCGGCACCAAGCTGATCGCGTTCTGCGCCGCCCTGATTGGTGCGGCCTGCCTCTGGGCCTTCCTCAAGTTCACCTATGTCGGCACCGCCATCCGCGCCATCGCCCGAGACCGGGAGGTGATGCCGCTGATGGGGGTGGACCCGAAGCGCATCTACCTGATCGCGTCCGGTGTCGGCGGCACGCTGGCGGGGTTGGCGGCCTGCCTGCTGGTGGTGCAGCTGGATGTGCATCCCTTCGTCGGGCTCAGCTTCGGGCCGATCACCTTCATGATCTGCGTGATGGGCGGCCTGGGGAACATGCTCGGCGGCTTCATCGCCGCCTTCCTGATGGGGCTGATCATCTCAATCGGCGGGTTCTATGGCAGCACGGAACTGTCCTACGTCATCGCCTTCGGATTCTTCATCCTGATGATGTTCATCCGTCCGCAGGGGCTGTTCGCACGATGAGCCGGCCCATCCCCACGCCACTCCCCTGGGCCATCGCGCTGTTGGCGCTGGCGGCGATTCCGCTATTCGGCCCACCGGACTATGTGCTGCACCTGCTGATCACCGCCACGCTGACCGCCATTGCCGGCACCGGCTGGGCGATGATGGGGCGGTTCGGCCTGGTCAGCTTCGGCCATGGCGCCTTCTTCGGCGCCGGCGCCTACACCATGGCGCTGCTGTGGAACCACCTTGGCGTCTCGCCCTGGCTGGGCATTCCCGCGGGCATCGTCGTCGCTGTCTGTGCCGGCGTGATGCTGGGCTGGCCCTGCTTTCGGCTGCGCGTGGTCGGGCACTACTTCGCGCTGGTGACGCTGGCGGCTGGCGAGATCGTGCGGCTGCTGGTGACGGCGATGCGCGAAGAAACCGGCGGCAGCCTGGGCATGACACCGAACCGGGTGCCGCTGGACCATGGCTTCTGGGCCATGCAGTTCAGCAAGGCCGGCTTCTGGTGGCTGGTGCTGGGCTGCTGGGTGCTGGCACTGCTGGTCTGGTGGGCGCTGGACCGCTCCATGGCCTCCAAGGCGCTGGCCGCCATTGCCGAGGATGAGGACGCCGCGGCGTCCATCGGTATTCGCGTCACGCGGGAAAAGCTGATGGTCACCATGCTTTCGGTGGCGCTGGCGGCGCTGGCCGGGGCGCTGACCGCGCAGTACCGGATGTACCTCAGCCCGGAGAGCGTCTCCGGCCTCGGGCTGTCGTTGCAGATCGTGTTTGGCGCCATCGCCGGCGGCATGTACGCGCCGCTGGGGCCGACCATCGGCGCGGTGCTGACCATCGGGCTGGATGAGTCGCTGCGGGTGTTCTTCGGCACCGAACTCACCGGGGCGGCGCCGTTCTTCTACGGCATCCTGCTGGTGATGTTCATGCTATTCCTGCCGCGCGGCATCGCCGGGCTGCTGGAGAAGAAGGGCTAGCGTGTGATCGTCGCAGGCGGAATCGCCGAAGACGTGAATCACACGACAAAACAATGAGTTGGAGTCTGTCGGGCGCTGCTGTCTGCGCCTGACAGGCTCTAGCAGGCTGCGGAAATTCGATTTTCGGCACCGGACGCCGCAACATTGATTCGCGGCGCCGACGCGGAGCGACAGGAAGTTTCAGGCAAAGGCCCGGGCGGATTCCATTGCAACCTTTGTTGCCCTTCCGTGGTAGAATTTCCGCAGCCTGCTAGCGACTGATCGCCGCCGGTGACATCACCGGCGGCGTGAATCGGCCGTCCGCGCGACAGCCAGCGTCTGGCAGACTCTAGCCCGGCAGCACCCGCTCCACGGCCAGGCCACGGCAGTCCATTTCGTAGTCCAGGCCCTGGACCGGTGGGCGGCAGTATTGCCAGGTCAGGCCGTGGCGGGCGGCGCCGCGGCGGGTGATCTCATCGGCCAGGAAAGGGTGCAGGTCGAACACGGTGTAGGCCTGCACGCCCGTGGTCTCGGACCAGTTGTGACCCAGCGCGGCCATGCGGCGCTCCATCTCGCCCAGCACATACTGCGCCTTGGCGCGCAGACCAGCCGGGGAGGTATCGCCGGGCGCCACCGTATGCGCGGCGTAGCTGCCTTTCCCCTCCACGCTTTCGCCACTGCCGGCGATGACGAAGCTGGGCGTGGCCGCCAGATCCGGCACGGTGTAGCTGAAGGCGTGGAAGCTGGGTTCGGCCGGCGGCGCCAGCTCGGGGCAGACATTGCTGCGGGCCACCGGGTTCTCGCCCAGCTCCAGCAGGCCCCAGTCCTTGAGGATTGCGGCATAGCCATGGTTGAACTGCTCGAACCCGGTTTCGCTGAAGGGCGCGGGGGAGCGGAGTTCGCAGGCGCAGAAGGCGGCGCGCGGGCGGGAGAGTTGTTCCAGGTGGCGGGCGATGCGGCGCCAGCCCTCGGCCATCGGCACCGGCTCGGCAAAGCGGGCGCGCTCCAGGCGGAAGCCCGGCAGCGCGGCCACGCCCGCGGAATACTGGAACACGGCGGGAATGAAGCGGAACCCGCCGCTCGGGTATTCCATCACGGTCATTGCAGCGCCCTCGGTTGCCTGGGCGGCCAGCAAAGCGCAGGCAGCGCCGATCGGCAACGACCGTGATGCAGGGTTGCCGCAGCGCCTGCGGTTCGGCGCTGCGGCAGCACGGCTGTTACCAACTCTGGTGCAGGTTGTTGTTCAGCGCGTCGATCGGGTTGGCGGTATTGCGCGCCCGGCTCGGCTGGCTGAGATAGCTGCGCGAGCCATCCTCGTTGCGCTGCATGCCGCCGACGATGTTGCTGCTGCCGCCATAGACCCGGGTCTGCTCGGGCGTCCGGTTCACCAGCACCTGGCCGGGTTCGGCGGCTTGCGCGGCGGTGCCCAGCAGGCTGGTGGCGATCAGGGCGATGAATGCGAAGTGACGGATCATGACTGGATCTCCTGAGGAGGCGCCTGCCGGGCGAGGAGCCTATCCCCTTGCCAGTGGCGCCGTTGCCCAGGAAGATGTGGCCGCCGGGGGCCGCCGGCCAACGCAAGCCATGGATGCGTATTATCCACCGCGTGGATGCAACCGACCATGCAACACCGCAGTGACGACAGCAGCCTGCGCCGGCTGGACCTGAACCTGCTGCCGGTCTTCGTGGCGCTGATGCGGGAGCGCAGCGTCACCCGGGCCGGGCGCGCGGTCTTCCTGTCGCAGTCTGCCACCTCCGCAGCGCTTGCCAGGCTGCGGGAAACCTTCCGCGATGAGTTGTTCATCCGCAGCGGCCGGGCGCTGGAGCCGACGCCGCGGGCCGAGGCGCTGATGGCGGAACTTGGCCCGGCGCTGCTGACCATCGCCGGCACGCTGAACGGCGCCACGCCGTTCGACCCCGCGGTGGATGCGCGCACCTTCCGCGTGGGCTGGAGCGACGACGTGGCGATTGCGGCGACGCCGCTGCTGGCGCGGCTGCGGGATACCGCGCCGCAGTGCCGCCTGGTGATCCGCAGCGCCAACTTCGCCACCATTCCGGCCATGCTTGCCTCCGGCGAGATCGGCACCGCGGTCGGTTTCATGAACGACGACCTGCCGGCGACGGCGCGGCAGCGGGTGATCCGGCGCGGTGGGTTCCGGGTATTGCGGGACGCGGCGTCGCCGGTGGTGGACCTGGACAGCTATTGCGCCCGGCCGCATGTGCTCGTCACCGCACGCGGCGACCTGGCCGGCTTTGCCGACACCGCGCTGGAAAAGCTGGGCCGCAGCCGCCAGGTGGTGCTGGGACTGCCGGATTTCGGCCTGTTGTGGCGCGTCATCGTCGGCACCGACCTGCTGTGTACCGTCTCCGACGCGCTGGCGGATATCCTGATGGAACGCATCCACGAACGGGGACTGGCGGCTGACCCGCTGCCGTTTCCCTCACCGGCATCGGTGGTGCGGATGGCCTGGCGCGCGGCGCTGGACCAGGACCCCGCGGAGATCTGGCTGCGCGGGCAGATCAACGCCGTGCTGGGGCGCTAGAGTCGGTCAGGCGCAGACAGCAGCGCCCGACAGACCCTAGCTCATTGTTTTGTCGTGTGATTCACGCCTTCGGCGATTCCGCCTGCGACGATCACACTCTAGCGCCCGGGCGCCGGACCGTGCTGCCTGCCGATTGAACCGCGCGCTGGCTGCCCTGTTCTAGCACCCGGCCTGTTGATTGAGAGAATCGTTCACCGCTTGCGGCGATGCTGCCGGGGCAGGCGGGGCGCCGACCTAAGCGGCAACAGGCCGGGCCGGTCAATCCGGTGGGCGGGCGGTTGTTCCGCTTCTATCGGACACGGGCTTGTGATTTATTGTGCAGTGCAGCGTGAGTGCAATGACCGCGCCGCCGGACGAAAAGGGCAACTCAGATCGTGGATATGATGGTGACCCTGAACCTGGACGCTCCGTCGCTGCGCGACGCGATCCTCCGCAAGCTGACCTTCGACCTGGGCAAGAGCCGGGAGGGTGCGCGCGAGCGTGACTGGTTCATGGCGACCGCCTTGGTGGTGCGCGACCACATCGTGGAACGCTGGCTGCACGGCACCCGCGCCGCGTATGAGACCGGCAGCAAACAGGTCTATTACCTCAGCCTGGAATTCCTGATCGGGCGGCTGCTGCGGGACGGCATCAGCAACCTGGGCCTGGGCCGCGCGATGAACGAGGCCTTCGCGCTGCTGGGGCTGGAATTCGAGCCGGTGCGCGAGGCCGAGCCGGATGCGGCGCTGGGCAATGGCGGGTTGGGCCGGCTGGCCGCCTGCTTCATGGAGAGCCTGGCGAGCCTGGGCATTCCCGCCTTCGGCTACGGCATCCGCTATGAGCACGGCCTGTTCCGCCAGATCATCCGCGACGGCAGCCAGCGGGAGTATCCGGAAGACTGGCTGGCCAATGGCAACCCCTGGGAATTCGCCCGGCCGGAGATTGCCCACAGCATCGGCTTCGGCGGCACGGTGGAAGCGATACCGGTCTCCGACACGCGCATGCGCCATGTTTGGCAGCCGGCCGAGACGCTGCTGGCGGTGGCCTATGACACGCCGGTGGTGGGCTGGCGCGGCAAGCATGTGAACACGCTGCGGCTGTGGAGCGCGCGCGCCGTGGACCCGCTGCGGCTGGACGCCTTCAACCACGGCGACCATATCGGCGCGCTGGCCGACCGGGTCCGGCAGGAAAGCATCTGCAAGGTGCTGTACCCGTCCGACGAATCGCCGAACGGGCAGGAGTTGCGGCTGCGGCAGGAATACTTCTTCGCCTCGGCGGCCTTGCAGGACCTCGTGCGGCGGCACCTGCGCGTCTATGGCGACCTGCGCAGCCTGCCGGAGCGCGTGGCGATCCAGCTGAACGACACGCATCCCGCCATCGCCGTGGCGGAGCTGATGCGGATCTGCGTCGATCTGCACGACATTCCCTGGGCTGAGGCCTGGGATATCACCCAAGGCACCATCAGCTACACCAACCACACGCTGCTGCCGGAGGCGCTGGAAAGCTGGCCGGTGCCGCTGATGGAACGGCTGCTGCCGCGGCAGATGCAGATCATCTACCTGATCAACGCGCACCATCTGGACCAAGTGCGTGCGGCGCATCCCGAAGATGGGCGGCTGCTCTCCTCGGTTTCGCTGATCGAGGAAAATCACGGCCGTCGCGTGCGCATGGGGCACCTGGCCTTCGTCGGCTCGCACAAGGTGAATGGCGTCTCGGCGCTGCATACCGAGTTGCTGAAGCAGACGGTGTTCCGCGACTTCAACATGCTGGCGCCGGGCCGGGTGGTGAACAAGACCAATGGCGTGACCTTCCGCCGCTGGTTGCAGCAGGCTAATCCCGGGCTGACCGGGCTGCTGATGGAGACGATCGGGCCGAAGGTGCTGGACGATGCGAACCAGCTGGCGGCGCTGCGGCCCTTCGCCGCCGATGCCGCCTTCCGCGAGCGTTTCACCAAGGTGAAGCTGGCCAACAAGCAGGCCTTGGCGGCGCTGGTGAAGCACCAGCTGGAAATCCGCATCGACCCGAACGCCATGTTCGACGTGCAGATCAAGCGCATCCACGAATACAAGCGCCAGCTGCTGAACCTGCTGGAGACGGTGGCGCTGTACGACGCCATCCGCGCCCAGCCGACCCGCAACTGGGTGCCGCGGGTCAAGATCTTCGCCGGCAAGGCGGCGGCGAGCTACCACCGCGCCAAGCTGATCATCAAGCTGGCCCATGACGTTGCCAAGGTGGTCAACAGCGATCCCACGGTGCGCAACCTGCTGAAGGTGGTGTTCCTGCCGAACTACAACGTGTCGCTGGCCGAGGTGATCGTGCCCGCCGCCGACCTGTCGGAGCAGATCAGCACCGCGGGCATGGAAGCGTCCGGCACCGGCAACATGAAGCTGGGGCTGAATGGGGCGCTGACCATCGGCACGCTGGATGGTGCGAATGTGGAAATGCTGGAGCATGTCGGCGCCGAGAACATCCACATCTTCGGCATGACCACCGAGCAGGTGGCGGAGCGCCGCGCCGCCGGGCTGGATGGCGGCGATGCGGTGGCGCAGTCCTCCCGCCTGGCCGAGGTGCTGGAGGCGATCGAGAGCGGGGTGTTCTCGCCGGATGACCGCACCCGCTACCGCGACCTGGTGGGCGATTTGCGCGGCAGCGACTGGTTCATGGCCTCGGCCGACTTCGACGCCTACTACGCCGAGCAGCGCCTGGTGGATGACCGCTGGCGCGACAAGGCGGCCTGGGGCAAGGCGGCGGTGCTGAACACCGCGAACATGGGCTGGTTCTCCTCCGACCGGACCATCGCCGAATATGCCGAGGATATCTGGAACGTGCCGGTGAAGCGCTGACCCATGCCTGACTGGCGCGCCGATGCGGAGGCTGTTGCCGCAATTATCGGGGCGCGCCATGGCGACCCCTTTGCCGTGCTGGGGCCGCATGTGGTCGCCGGCCGGCGCGTGCTGCGCGCCTTCGTGCCGGGGGCGGAGACGCTGCATGCCGGCGTGGTTGCGCTGACGCGGCGCGACGATGCCGGGTTCTTCGAAGGGCTGATCCCGCCCGGCGACTACGCCTTGCACGCCACGCGCGGTGCGGTGGCCTGGACGCTGGAGGACCCCTATCGCTTCGGCCCGACGCTGGGGCCGTTGGACGACCACCTGCTGCTGGAGGGCACCCATGCCCGGCTGCCGGACCGGCTGGGCGCGCACCCCTTGACGCATGAGGGTTACGCCGGCGTGCGCTTCGCCGTCTGGGCGCCGGATGCCCTGCGGGTTTCCGTGGTGGGCGCGTTCAATGAATGGGATGGCCGGCGCCATGCCATGCGCAAGCGTGTCGATAGCGGGCTGTGGGAGATCTTCCTGCCGGGGCTCGGCCTCGGCGATGCCTACAAGTACGAGATCCTCGGCGCCGATGGCCTGGTGCAGCCGCTGAAGGCGGACCCCTATGGCTTCGCCGCCGAGCTGCGCCCGGCCAATGCCAGCGTCGTCGCGGCGCCAACCCATGAATGGGGCGATGCTGCCTGGATGGCGGCGCGGGCGGCAATGCCGGCGCAGGCGCGGCCGATGTCGATCTATGAGGTGCATGCACCCAGCTGGCGCCGCCACCCGGATGGCCGGTGCTACACCTGGGATGAGCTGGCGGCGGCGCTGATCCCCTATGTGCTCGACCTCGGCTTCACCCATATCGAGCTGATGCCGGTGATGGAGCATCCGCTGGATGCCAGCTGGGGCTATCAGCCGGTCGGGCTGCATGCCGTGACCGCGCGGATGGGTGAACCCGCGGGGCTGATGCGGCTGGTGGATGCGGCGCACCAGGCCGGCATCGGCGTGATCCTGGACTGGGTGCCGGCGCATTTCCCGCGCGATGCACACGGGCTGGCGCGCTTCGACGGCGCCACACTGTACGAGCACCCGGACCCGCAGCGCGGCTACCACGCCACCTGGCAGACCGCGATCTTCGACTATGGCCGGCGCGAGGTCGCGGCCTTCCTGGCGGCGAATGCGGTGTTCTGGCTGCAACGCTTCCACGCTGATGGCCTGCGGGTGGATGCGGTTTCCGCCATGGTGCAGCTGGACCACGCACGCGGGCCGGGTGAATGGCAGCCCAACCCGGATGGCAGCACCGAGAACCACGATGCGATCGCCTTCCTGCGCCAGGTGAATGCGCTGGTGGCGGCGGAGGCGCCGGGTGCGCTGATGGTGGCCGAGGAAGCGACCGATTTCCCCGACGTCACGCGGGATCGTGGCGGCCTGGGCTTCGGCTTCAAGTGGAACATGGGGTGGATGAACGACACCCTGTGCTACCTGGAAATGGACCCGCTGTTCCGCAAATGGCACCACAAGTTGATGAATTTCGGCCTGATGTACGCCTTCAGCGAGGACTTCATCCTGCCGCTGAGCCATGACGAGGTGGTGCACGGCAAGGGCACGCTGCTGGGGCGCATCCGCGGCGATGACTGGCAGCGCTTCGCCACGCTGCGCGCCTATTACGGCTTCATGTGGGGCCACCCAGGCAAGAAGCTGCTGTTCATGGGGCAGGAATTCGCGCCCTGGCGGGAATGGAGCGAACAGGGCGAGCTGGATTGGTGGCTGCTGGCGCATCCGCCGCATCACGGCATGCAGCAGCTGGTGCGCGACCTGAACCACCTGCACCGCAGCGTGCCGGCGCTGCACCGGCTGGACTGCGCGCCGGAAGGCTTTCGGTGGTTGGACGCGGATGATGCGGATCGCAGCCTGTTGAGTTGGCTGCGGCTGGATGGCGAGGGCGGGCCGCCGGTGGCGGTGCTGTGCAACTTCACCCCGGTGCCGCGGCATGACGTGCTGGTGGGCTTGCCCTTCGCCGGCCGCTGGGCCGAGGCGCTTAACACCGATGCCGCCTGCTATGGCGGCGCCAACCTGGGCAATTTGGGCGGGGTACTGGCCGAAGCGGTGCCGGCGCAGGGCCAGCCGGCCTCGGCACGCGTGACAGTTCCGCCCCTGGCCACCTTGTATCTGGTGCCGCAGGCGGAGATTGGCCAAGCTGGCACCGGGGGGACCACAGAATGACGGCTTCCAGAGACACCGCACCGGTACCGCTGGCGCGTACCGCCATGGCCTTCGTGCTGGCGGGCGGACGCGGCAGCCGGCTGATGGAACTGACCGACCGGCGCGCCAAGCCGGCAGTGATGTTCGGCGGCAAGTCGCGCATCATCGACTTTGCGCTGTCCAACGCCATCAACAGCGGCATCCGCCGCGTGGCGGTGGCGACGCAGTACAAGGCGCACAGCCTGATCCGGCATTTGCAGCGCGGCTGGAACTTCCTGCGGCCGGAACGCAATGAGAGCTTCGATATCCTGCCCGCCAGCCAGCGCGTCAGTGAGCACAACTGGTACATGGGCACGGCCGATGCGGTGCACCAGAACATCGACATCATCGAGGACCTGGCGCCGCGGCACATCGTGCTGCTGGCCGGCGACCACGTGTACAAGATGGACTACGAAAAGATGCTGGCGCAGCACGTCGATGAAGGCGCCGACGTGACGGTGTGCTGCATGGCGGTGCCGCGCGAGGAAGCCAGCGGCTTCGGCGTGATGCGGGTGAACGGCGAAGGGCTGATCGTCGATTTCGTCGAAAAGCCGGCCGATCCGCCGGCGATTCCGGGGCGGCCGGAGCTGGCGCTGGCCAGCATGGGCATCTACGTCTTCGAGACCACTTATCTGATCGAGCAGCTGAAGCGCGACGCGGCGGACCCGACCTCCAGCCACGACTTCGGCAAGGACATCATCCCGTGGATCGTCGCCCGGGGGCGCGCGGTGGCACATCGGTTCGAGCGCAGCTGCGTGCGCTCCACCGCCGAGGAGGCGCCGTACTGGCGGGATGTCGGCACGGTGGATGCGTATTGGGAAGCCAATATCGACCTCACCGACGTGGTGCCGGGCCTCGACCTGTACGACCGCGACTGGCCGATCTGGAGCTATGCCGAGATCACCCCGCCGGCCAAGTTCGTGCATGACCTGGATGGCCGGCGTGGCGAGGCGATTGCGTCGCTGGTCTCCGGCGGCTGCATCGTCTCCGGCGCCAAGGCCCGGCGCAGCCTGCTGTTCACCAATGTGCGGCTGAACAGCTTTTCCAGCGTGGAAGGGGCCGTGCTGCTGCCGCAGGTCACCGTCGGCCGCGCGGCGCGGCTGAAGAACGTCGTGGTGGACCGCGGCGTGCAGATTCCGGCCGGACTGGTGGTGGGCGAGGACCCGGTGCTGGACGCGCAGCGTTTCCGCCGCACGGACAAGGGCATCTGCCTGATCACGCAGCCGATGCTGGACAAGTTGGCCTGATGCCGTTGCGCGTCCTGGCGGTTGCGTCGGAGTGCTTCCCGCTGGTCAAGACCGGCGGGCTGGCGGATGTGGTGGGCGCCCTGCCGGCGGCGCTGGCGGCCGAGGATATCGCCGTCACCACGCTGCTGCCCGGCTACCCCGTGGTGATGCAGGCGCTGGGGGAAGCCCTGGCGGTGCATCCGCTGCCTGGCTTCTTCGGCGGCACGGCGCGGCTGGTGCGCAGCCGGGCAGTGGGGCTGGATCTGCTGGTGCTGGATGCGCCGCATCTGTACGCGCGGCCGGGCAATCCGTACCTGGCACCAGGCGGGCGCGAGTGGGAAGACAACGGCACGCGCTTCGCCGCCCTGGCCGCGGCTGGTGCCATGGTCGCACGCGGGGTGATGGGTGAAGCCTTCGATGCTGTGCACGCGCATGACTGGCAGGCCGGGCTGAGCGCCGCCTATCTGCGCTTCGGCGAGGGTCGCCGCGTGCCGCTGGTGTTCACGGTGCACAACCTGGCCTTCCAGGGGCATTTCCCGGCCTGGCTGTTCCCGCTGCTGGGCTTGCCGCCGGCGGCGTTCTCGCTGGCCGGGCTGGAATACCATGGCGGCGTCGGCCTGCTGAAGGCGGGGCTGTGGTTTGCCGACCGCATCACCACGGTCTCCCCCACCTATGCGACGGAGATTCGTACGCATGAGGGCGGCATGGGGCTGGATGGGCTGCTGCGCGGGCGCGGCGGTGATGTCAGCGGCATTCTGAACGGCATCGACGAGGTGGAATGGAACCCGGCGACGGATGCGTGGCTGGCGGCGCAGTTCAGCGCCGACGACGTGGCGCCGCGCGCGGCAAACAAGGCGGCGCTGCAACGGCGCTTTGGGCTGGAGGAGCGGGCGGATGCGCCGCTGTTCGGCTTCGTCGGTCGGCTGGCCTGGCAGAAGGGCGTGGACCTGATGCTGGAATCGCTGCCGTGGTTGCTCGGCAGCGGCGCGCAGTTGGCCGTGCTGGGCAGCGGCGATGCCGCGCTGGAGGAACGCTGCCTTGGCGCGGCGGCGGCGAATGCCGGGCGGATCGGCACGGTCATCGGCTTCGATGAAGGGCTGGCGCGGCTGATCTATGGCGGCGCCGACAGCGTGCTGGTGCCGTCTCGGTTTGAGCCATGCGGCCTGGCGCAGCTATGTGCGCTGCGCTACGGCGCGCCGCCGCTGGTGGCCCGGGTGGGCGGGCTGGCGGATACCGTGGTGGACGCGAATGAGGTGGCGGTGGCGGCCGGCAGTGCCACCGGCGTGCAGTTCGCCCCGGTGAACGTGGAGACGCTGGGCGCGGCGTTGCAGCGCATGGTGGCGCTGTATCGGCAACCCGCCGCCTGGGCGCGGTTGCAGGGCAATGCGATGCGCTGCGATGTCTCCTGGACTCGCTCGGCGGCGCGCTATGCTGCGCTGTTCCGCGATATCGCCCGCGCCGATGCCTGAAGGCCGGCCCGAGCCGCTCGGCGTCACGCCCTGGGGCGAGGGCGTGAACGTGGCGGTGGTGGCGCCGGATGCGACGGCGCTGTGGTTCTGCCTGTTCGACGCGACCGGCGCGGTAGAACTGCAACGCGTGCCGCTGACGGCGCGAACCGGCGATGTGTGGCACGGCTTCGTGCCCGGCGTGGCGGTGGGCGCGCGCTATGGCCTGCGCGCGGCAGGTCCGCGTGATCAGGTGCATCGGTTCAACCCGCAGAAGCTGCTGCTGGACCCCTGGGCGCAGGCGATGGACCGGCCCTTCGCGCTGCATGGCGCCCTGTGGGACAATGACGAAGACAGCGCGCCGTTCATGCCGAAGGGCGTGGTGTGCGAGCCGCTGGCCTGCGCCGCGCCGCCACCATTGGCCGGGCCGCGTGTGGTGTATGAACTGCATGTCCGCGGCTTCACCATGCTGCACCCGGGCGTGCCGGAAGCGCTGCGCGGTACCTTCGCCGGCCTGGCGCATCCTGCCGCCATCGCGCATCTGCGCGCGCTCGGCGTGACCCACGTAGAGGTGCTGCCCTGCGCGGCTGGTGTGGATGAGCGGCACCTGCCGCCGCTGGGGCTGACCAACTACTGGAACTACAACCCGGTCGCGCTGCTGGCGCCCTGCCCGAAGCTGGCGCCCGGCGGCATGGTGGAAGTGCGCGCCGCGGTGGATGCGCTGCGCGCCGCAGGCATCGGTGTGATCATCGATGTGGTGTTCAACCATACCGGCGAGGGCGATGAGCATGGCCCAACGCTTTCGCTGCGCGGGCTGGCCAATGCGGCGTTCCATCGGCTGCTGCCGGAAGGGCGCTACGCCAACGACGCCGGCACCGGCAACACGCTGGCGCTGGACCGGCCCTGGCCGCTGCGGCTGGCGATGGACGCCATGCGGCACTGGGCGGAGCAGGCCGGGGTCGACGGCTTCCGGCTGGACCTGGCGGCGACGCTGGGCCGGCGCGATAACGGCTTCGATGCCGCCGCGCCGCTGCTGAGCGCGATGCGGCAGGACCCGGTGCTGCGCGACCGCATCATCATCGCGGAACCCTGGGATATCGGGCCGGGCGGCTACCAGCTGGGGCGGTTTCCGCCGGGCTGGGGCGAATGGAACGACCGCTTCCGGGATGATGTCCGCCGGTTCTGGCGCGGCGATGGCGGCATGCTCGGCGCGCTGGCGACGCGACTGGCCGGCTCGGCGGATGTGTTCGGCGGCGCGCGGCGCGTGGCCGACAGCATCAACTACATCACCGCGCATGACGGCTTTACCGCGCGCGACCTGGTCAGCTTTGAGCATCGCCGGAACGAGGCGAATGGCGAGGCAGGTCGCGATGGCGCCGGCGAGAACCTGTCCTGGAACAATGGCGTCGAGGGCGCGAGCGACGATGCCGGCGTGACGGCGCGGCGCGGCGCCGATGTGCGCGCGCTGCTGGCGACGCTGCTGCTGGCGCGCGGGACGCCGATGCTCAGCATGGGCGACGAGGCCGGGCGCACGCAGCACGGCAACAACAACGCCTACGCGCAGGACAACGCGCTGTCCTGGTTCGACTGGGACGGCATGGATACCGCGCTGCGGGACTTCACCGCACGGCTGGTGCGCGCCCGCCTCAACCACCCGGCGCTGCATGGCGACCGCGCGATGACCGCGGCGGATGTGGCCTGGCTGGGGCTGGACGGCGCGCCGCTGCAGGACTGGCACGGTGGCCGCAGCCTGGCGATGCTGCTGCGGCACGACGACGACCGCGTGCTGCTGGTGGTGCATGGCGCGGGGGAGCCGGCGACGTTGCACCTGCCGGCACCGCGCGAGGGCTTCGCCTGGCGAATGCTGGCGGACAGCGCCGCGCCGCTGCGCCAAGGCGCGGTGCGCGCGACGGAAGCCGTGGCGCCGCGCAGTGTGCTGCTGCTGGTGGAGCAGGCGCAGCCCGGTTCGGCGCCCGCGGTGGAGGATGCGCTGCTGCACGACCTGGCGGTGGCGGCGGGCATCGCGCCGGCCTGGCACGACCTGGCCGGGCAGGAAACCCAGGTGCCGCGCGCAACCTTGCAGGCGCTGCTGGCGGCCATGGCGCTGCCCGCCGCCAGCCAGCCCCAGGCGCGCGCAAGCCTGGCGCTGCTGCGGGCGCCGCGCGCGCTGCCGGCACAGCTGACGGTGGCGGCGGGTGAGGGCTTCGCGGTGCCGGTGGCCGCTGCCGGCCGAGCGGACCTGCTGCTGCGGCGCGAGGATGGCAGCGAGCAGGGCTTCGGCATCATCAGCGGCGCGTGGCGCGGCGGCTTCCGGCATGTGGCCTTGCCGGCGCAGCCCGCGGGCAATCACAGGCTGCTGCTGGGGGACGTGGTCTGCGCTCTGGCGGTGGTGCCGCGCGGCTGCTTCGCGCCTCCGGCCGCGCCACGCTTCGGCATCGCCGCGCAGACCTATGGCTTGCGGCGCGACGCGGATCAGGGGATCGGCGACTACACCGCCCTGGCGGAGCTGGCGCGCGGCGCGGCGGCGCAGGGCGCGGCGCTGCTGGGGTTGAGCCCACCGCATGCGCTGTCGCCGTTGGATCGGGAAAGGGCCAGCCCGTACCAGCCGTCGGACCGGCGCTTCCTGGAGCCGGTGTTGATCGATGTCGCCGCGCTGCCCTTCGATGTCGGCGCCGCGCTGGCAGCACAGGCGCCGGTCTTCGCGGCGCTGCGAGGGCGGGACAGCGTGGACTACAGCGCGGTCTGGCGGGCCAAGCTGGCGGTGCTGCGCGCGGCCTGGGCAGGCTTCTCGCCGGCGCATCCGCTGTGGCCCGAGTTCGCCGGCTTTCGGGCGGCACAAGGTGCGGCATTGGAGGGGTTCGCCCGCTTCACCGCCATCGCGGAACAGCAGGGCAGCACTGATGCGCGGGCCTGGCCAGCGGCGCTGCGCCATGGCGGCGCGGCGGGCGTCGCCTGCTTCGCCGCGGCGCATGCTGGCGAGGTCGGCTTCCACGCCTTCCTGCAATGGCTGGCGGACCGCCAATTGGGCGCCGCCGCGCAGGCCGGTGCGGGGCTGTACCGCGACCTGGCGGTGGGCGCCGCGCCCGATGGGGCGGAGGTTTGGGCCGAAGCGGCCAGCCATCTGCACGGGTTCTCCATCGGCGCGCCGCCGGACCAGTTTGCGCCGCAGGGCCAGGTATGGGGCTTGCCGCCGGCCGACCCGCGCGCCGTGGTCGGCAGCTTCGCGCGGCTGCTGCGGGCCAACATGCGCCACGCCGCGGCGCTGCGGATCGACCATGTGATGGCGCTGACGCGGCTGTTTGTGGTGCCGGAGGGCGCGCCGGGTTCGGCCGGCGCCTACCTGGCCTATCCGCGCCGGCACCTGCTGGGGCAGTTGGCGCTGGCCAGCCAGCGGGCGCGCTGCCTGGTTGTGGGGGAGGATCTGGGCACCGTGCCGCCCGGCTTCCGCGAGGAGTTGGCCGCGGCCGAGGTGCTGACCTATCGGGTGCTGTGGTTTGAACGCCGCGGCGAGGACTTCATCCCGCCCGCTGAGTATCCAGCGCGCGCCGCGGCCTGCGTGGCGACGCATGACCTGCCGACGCTGGCGGGTTGGTGGCTCGGCGCCGACCTGGAGGAGCGTGCGGCGCTGGGGCTGCTGGGCGATGCCGAGGCGGCGCGGGCGGCGCGTGGGCGCGAGCGTGCGGCGCTGCTGGCGGCGTTGCGCGCTGCGGGCTTCGAGCTCGATACGCCCGCCGAGGGCGTGGCCCCGCCGGCCGCTCTCATCGCCGCGGTCCACGCGCTGGCTGCAGCGACGCCGAGCGCACTGGTGCTGGTGCAGGCCGAGGACCTGGCCGGCGAGACCGCCGCGGTGAACCTGCCAGGCACCGACCGTGAGCGACCGAATTGGCGCCGCCGGCTGCCGCTGCCGGTTGCGGCGCTGCTGGCCACGCCGATAGCCCAGGCCACGCTGGCGGCCTTGCGGTACCGCGCCGCGCAAGAGCGTTGCGAGCCGCCGCGCGAAGGGTGAGACTGCCCGAAAATATCGGGAGAACGGCCATGCTGCGTCGCGACCTGCTGCTCGGTTCCGCTGGCCTTGCGCTGGCCCGCCCCGCCCTGGCGGCCGAGGCCAAGGTCATCATCCATGTGCCGCAGGCCAACCTGACCAGCCTGGACCCGGTCTGGACCACTGCTGTCGTCACCCGCAACGCCGCGCATCTGCTGTTCGAGACGCTGTATGCGCGTGACGACAAGCTGAACCCGCACCCGCAGATGGTCGAGGGACATCGCGTGGACATGGACGGCAAGCGCTGGACCATGCGGCTGCGCGACGGCCTGCGCTTCCATGATGGCGAGCCGGTGCGGGCGCGGGATTGCGTTGCCTCGCTGAAGCGCTGGATGGTGCGCGACCCGGTCGGCCAGACCATCGCCGGGCGGCTGGATGCGCTGGAGGCGGCCGACGACCGCACGCTGGTGTGGCGGCTGAGCAAGCCTTTCGCCTCGCTGCCCTACGCACTCGCCAAAACGCAGCCGAGCCCGGTGATCATGCCGGAACGGCTGGCGCTGACCGACCCGCATCGGCAGGTGGCGGAGGTGATCGGCAGCGGGCCGTTCCGTTGGGTGGCGGATGAATACGTGCCGGGCAGCCGCGCGGTGTTCGCGAAGTTCGACCGCTACGTGCCGCGCCAGGAACCCGTCAGCCACGCCGCCGGCGGCTATGTGGTGAAGGTGGACCGAGTGGAATGGCGCACCATGCCGGACGCCGCGACGGCGGTGAATGCGCTGATCAATGGCGAGGTGGACTGGCTGGACCAGCCGCTGCCGGACCTGCTGGCGCTGCTGCGGCGCGCGCGCGGGGTAGAGGTCGGCGAGATCGACAACTACGGCACCTTCGGCGTCATGCGGCCGAACTGCCTGCATGGTGCCACCGCCAATGCCGGCGTGCGCCGCGCCATGCTGGCGGCGCTGGACCCGGTGCTGACCATGACCGCGGTGATGGGCGAGGATCGTTCCCTGTTCCGCGCGCCGGTCGGGTTCTTCCTGCCGGGTACGCCCTCGGCCAGCGATGCCGGCATGGAGGCGGTGACCAGGCGCCACAGCGTGGACGAGGTGAAGGCCATGCTGCGCCAGGCCGGCTATGGCGGCGAAAAGATCGTGCTGATGCATCCTACCGACCAGACCAGCTATAATGCCATGTGCAGCGTGGCCGTCGATAGCTGGCGCAAGGTTGGCCTGAACATCGACGACGTGGCGATGGACTGGGGCACGGTGGTGCAGCGCCGTACCAGCATGGAGCCGCTGGAGAAGGGCGGCTGGAGCGTGTTTCCCTCCGGCCTGCCGGCCGCCGAATACCGTGACCCGTTGTTCGCAACCAGCGTGCGTACCAATGGCCGCGCGGCCTGGTTTGGCTGGCCCGGTGACGAGCAGCTGGAAGCGCTGCGCGACCGCTGGATCGACAGCACCGACGAGGCGGAGCTGCGCCGGTTGGACCGCGAGATCCAGGCGCGCGCCTTCGAGGTGGTGCCGTTCATGCCGCTGGGCCAGTACTTGCCGCCCTCGGCCTGGCGGCGCACCCTGCGTGGCATATTGAAGGGCCCGGTGCCCGTGTTCTGGAACGTGGAAAAGGGGTGAGCGCATGGCGCTGAAGCGCATGGTGCTGGAGATCGGCATGGGGACCGATATCCGCGGCACCGACTACACCAAGGCCGCCGTGCGGGCGCTGCGCGATGCGCTGTGGCACAACACGCTGACCGTGACCTCCGCGCTGGGCGTGGATGTGGACAGCATGCAGGTAGAGGTGCTGATCGGCGTGCCGAAGCCGGAGTTGGTGGACCACGCGCAGGTGCTGGCGATATTGCCGCACGGCACTGGCACCGTGAAGGTGGTGGAAGGCGGGCTGGAGATTCCGAACGAGGCCGGCACCGGTTCCACCGTGATGGCGAATTGCTGCGCCATCGTTCGCCTCGACCTGCCGGAGGACCGGGCATGACGGTGCGCCGCGTGATCCTTGAGATGGGCATGGGCAACGACCTGCATGGTGGCGACTACACCAAGGCCGCGCTGCGGGCGGTGCAGGACGCGCTGCATCATTCCTCGCTGGCCATGCTGCGGTCGCTGAAGGTCTCGCCGCACGACATGATCGTCGGCGTCACCATCGGCGTGCAGCAGCCGGGCAAGGTGGATGCCGAGAAGGTCAAGGCCAGCCTGCCCTATGGCAAGGTGACGGTCACGGTGGTGAAGGGCGGCCTGGACGTGCCGGATGACGAGCGCGACGACGTGGCGGTGATCGCCAGCGCCGCGATCGATGTGCGGCTGGACCTGCCGTAGCGCTGGATCAGTCCGTCGAACGCCGCAGCGCGGCTTCGGCGGCGCTGAGCAGCGGTGCCAGCGCGGCGGCGTCGCATGCGGTGCCGAAGACGGTACCGTCCGGGCGCAACAGCACGGCGAGGGCGGCGTGCTTCGCCAGCCAGCCGGCCAGCACGCCGTCGCGTTCGCGCAGCTCCGCCAGGGTTGCCACACGCAGGTGCAGCGCGGGTGCTGGCGGCACCGGCAGGGCGTCGCGCAGCAGCAGGCGGAAGCCACGGCCGAGCGCGTCGTCCATGCGCTGGCCATCCGCCAGCCAGGGCTGCGGGCCGGGCGCGCCGGCGCCGGGTGAGTTGTGCAGGCAACCACTCGTCAGCGGCGGCAGCAGGTCCTGCCGCACCACATGGCCGCGCCCTTCGGCCACTTCCGCCTGCATGCGGGCGTTGCGTTCGGCGGCTCGCGCCGGGTCGCGTTCGCCGATGATCAGGCCGAGTTCCTTGGTCAGCGCGATCACCGCGCGCACGTTCGGGCGGCGTTCTTCGGTATAGCTGTCCAGCAGCGCCTCGTCGGCTTGGCCGCGCAGCACCCAGGCGAGTTTCCAGGCCAGGTTGGCGGCGTCGCGCAGGCCCTGGTTCAGGCCCTGGCCCATGAAGGGCGGCGTCTGGTGCGCGGCGTCGCCGGCCAGCAGCACGCGCCCATGACGCCAGTCTTCCGCCACCACGGCGTGGAAGCGGTAGGGCGCGATGCGCCACAGGCTGACATCGCCCGGCTGCACCCAGCGCGACAGCAGGCGCCAGACGTTTTCCTCGCGCGCCATCTCGGCCAGGTTCTCGCCGGGCGCCACGGAAAACTCCCAGCGGCGCAGTCGGCCGGGGCCGTTGATGAAGGTCGCGGGGCGGGCGGGGTCGCAATACTGCACATTGGTCGGCGGCAGGGGCACGTCGCGTTCCAGCAGCGTGTCGATGACGATCCAGGGTTCGTCGAAGGCCATGTCCTCCACCGCCGTGCCGAGCAGCCGGCGCAGCGTGGAAGCGCCGCCGTCGCAGGCCAGCACGTATTTCGCGCTGACGGTTTCGCCGCTGCGCAGGGTCAGGGTGGCGTGGTCGGCGTGCTGGTCCAGTGCCACCACCTCGGCATCCAGCCGTACCGTCGCGGTCGGGCGCGCGGCCAGGGCGGCGCGCAGCTCGGCGTCCAGCTCAGGCTGGATGAAGCTGGCATAGCTCGGCCAGGCCAGCGGCCAGGGTGGCGGCGCGGGCAATATGCTGCGCAGCAGGCTGCCATCGGCGGCGTGGTATTCGCTGGGCTTGTAGGCGCCCAGCCGGTCCTCCATGCGCTGCGCCACGCCGATGGCCTGCAATATCCGCAGCGCCTCATGGTCGATGGCGATGGCGCGCGGCTTGTCGAACATCGCCGCGTCGCGATCGAGCGCAACAACGGAAAACCCCTCGGCCGCCAGCAGGTTGGCCAGCGTGGCGCCTACCGGGCCGAGGCCGACGACGATGACGTCATGCATCAGTCACCAGGGGTCAGTCAGTGGGACGGAAGCCGGAGCTCTCGACGATCGGGCCCCACTTGGCATGTTCGTCGCGCAGCCACTTCGTGACCGTGGCGCTGTTCATGTAGCTGGGCACCACGCCGAAGCGGGTCAGCGCGGTCAGCGTGTCGGCGCTGCGGGCGATGCCGGCAATGGCCTGGTCCAGCGCGTTGACCAGGTGCGCCGGCGTGCGGCCGGGCAGCATCAGGCAGCCGCCGCCGCTATAGGCCAGGGCGGGGAAGCCGGCTTCGGCAATGGTTGGCAAATCCGGCGCTTCCAGCAGGCGGCGCGGCGCCGTGGTGGCCAGCGGCTTCAGCGCGGAACCGGTCAGGAAGGGCGCGATGGCGGGCATGGAGTTGCTGGTCAGCGGAATCTGGCCGCCGAGGCAGTCCTGCACCGCCGGGCCGTCGCCACGATAGGCCACCGCGGTCAGGTTCAGCCCGGTGGCCTTGGCGAACTGGATGCCGAGGAAGTGCGGCAGCGTGCCGGCGCCGGGGTTGCCGAAGGGAATGCTGGGCTGGTTGCGGCCCCAGGCGATGAACTCGGCCAGGGTCTTCGCCGGTACCATCGGGCCGGTGGACAGCCCCATATAGAACAGGCTGAGCATCGAGATCGGCTTGAGGTCCACGAAGGGGTCGTAGCGCAGCGTGCCGGGGTAGAGGTGCGGGAAGATCGCCACGTGGTCGGTGGGGGTGAAGACCATGACGCTGCCATCCGGCTCGCCCGCCTTCACCGCTTCCAGTGCCAGGCGGCCGCTGGCGCCGGGCTTGTTCTCCACCACCACGTTCTGCGCGTAGCTGCCCTGGAGCTTCTGCGCCAGCAGGCGGGCCTGGCCGTCCGTCAGGCCGCCGGGCGGGAAGCCGATGATGATGCGGGCGGTGCGGATGGACTGGGCGCGGGCGCCATGCAGCGCCGGCAGGGCAAGGGCAGCGCCAGCCAGGGCGCGGCGGGTGATGATGGTCATGGGCGGTTCCCCCGAGGACGTTTCCGTTGCATCCAGACTTAGCGAAAGCCGCTTGTCTTGTCGAAGCGGAATCCTTACCGCTTGCGGGATAGCCGCAGGGAGGCGCGTGGAATGGACCCGATCATCAAGGTGCGCGACATCGCCTGGGTACGGCTGCGCAGCCCGGACCTGGACCAGGCCGAGCAGTTCCTGACCGATTTCGGCCTGCATCGGGCCGAGCGCACCGCCGACAAGCTGTTCATGCGCGGCACCGACCCGGAGCACCATATCCACATCACCGAACGTGGCCCGGCCAAGGTGCTGTCCATCGCCTTCCATGCCGATAGCGAGGCCGACCTGCACAAGCTGGCGCGGGAAGCCGCCGGTGCCTCGGCGGTGGAGCCGATCGACGAGCCCGGCGGCGGCCAGCGGGTGCGGCTGCGCGAGCATAACGGCTACGAGATCGAGGTCGTCCACGGCTTGGCCAAGGCCGAGCCATTGCCGGCGCGCAGCACCACCTGGAACACCGGGCGCCGGCGGGAACGCTTCGGCGACCTGGCGCGGGTGGATATCTCGCCCTCCCACGTCAAGCGCATCGGCCATGCGGTGATCTCCACGCCGGATATCGAGGCTTCGGCCGAATGGGTGCGGCGGCATCTGGGCTTCGTGGGGTCCGAGGATGTGCATGCCGACGACAACCCGGACCTGCTGCTGGCCAGCTTCAACCGCGCCGACCGCGGGGCGGAGTATGTCGACCATCACGTCATGATGTTCGGCCGCCACCCGAAGGTGGGCTTCAACCATGTCTCCTTCGAGGTGCATGACGTGGACGACCTGCATGCCGGCCACGACCACCTGGCGGGCAAGGGCTATGGCCACCTGTGGGGCATCGGGCGGCACCTGCTGGGCAGCCAGATCTTCGACTACTGGCAGGACCCCTGGGGCCGCGTGCATGAGCACTGGACCGACAGCGACCTGCTGAACAACCAGCACCAGTTCCGCACGCTGCCGCGCAGCCAGGGCCTGCGCAGCCAGTGGGGGCCGAACGCACCGCAGGCCTTCCGGGATGCCGCCAGCGAATGAGCGACCTGCCCGACATGTCCCAGCGGGCCTTTTACCGCCTGCTGGGGCTGCGGATCGTCGAGGCCGCGGATGGCCGCTCCCTGATCGAGTTGCCGCCGAACCCGGAGACCACCAATAGCCGCGGCGAGGTCCATGGCGGCGTGCAGGTGACGCTGCTGGACGCGGCGCTGATCAATGCCGCGCGGTCCACCGCCGGGCCGGGCGCCGGGGCGATGACGGTGACCATCACCACCAGCTTCCTGGCACCTGCGCAGGGCGCCCTGCAGGCACGTGGCCGGGTGGTGCGCGGTGGCCGCCGCCTGGTGACGGCGGAGGCGACGCTGTTCGACGCCAGTGGTGAGCCGGTAGCGCAGGCGCTGGGGACGCTGCGGGTTACCCGGCCGCCCGGGTCTTGATCAGCGCGGCGCTGGTCAGCAGGTAGACCACCTCGCCGGCCGGGTTGGTCAGCGTGGCCGTGCAGTTGACGAAACCGAGTTCCGGCCGCGACTTCGAGACCTTGACGTGGTTCACCACCACCTTTCCGCGCAGCAACTCGCCCGGGCGGACCGGGCGCAGCCATTTCAGCTCCTCATGCCCCGGCGAGCCGATGCTGGTCTCCAGTGACAGGAAGCCGCCCTGGTGCAGCATGCGCATCATCACCAGCGCGGTGTGCCAGCCGCTGGCGATCAGGCCGCCGAACATGGTCTGCTTTGCCGCTGCTTCGTCGATGTGGAACGGGTGCGGGTCCCATTCGCGGGAGAAGGCGATGATCTCCTCGGCGGTGAAGGCATGGCTGCCGACGTCGAAGACCTGGCCGGGGGTGTAGTCCTCGGCGTAGCGGATGGGCGCGGTCATTCTTCCACCTTGAAGCCGGTGTCGTGGATTACCTGCGCCCAGTGCGCGCGTTCCCGCTTGATGCGGGCCAGCAGCGCGGCGCTGTCCATGGTGATGGGGGTGTATTCGATCTTCGCCAGGCCTTCGCGCAGGGCCGGCGTGGCGGCGGCGGACCGCATCGCGGCCTGCAGCGCGGTCTGGGTGTCGGGCGCGGTGCGCGCGGGCAGGAACAGGCCGAACCATTCCTCGATGGCCAGGTCGGGATAACCCGCGGCGGCCAGGCTTGGCACGTCGGGCAGCGAGGCCAACGGCCCCGGCGCCGTGGTGGCGAGGATGCGGACCTGGCCTTCCCGGTGCAGCCCTGGCACGCCACCAAGCGGGATGACCACCATCGGGATATGCCCGCCCATCAGTTCCGACAGGGCCGGCGCGCTGCCGCGATAGGGCACGGCGTTGAGGTTGAGGCCCAGCGTGCGGCCGATCTGCATCGCGGCGAAGTGCGAGATGCTGCCGGCCGAGGGCAGGCCGCAGCTGATCGGCTCACGCTGCGCCTTCGCCCAGGCGATGAAGCCGGCGATGTCGCGGGCGGGGTGGCCGGGCGGCACCACCAGCGCGAAGGGCAGGGCGCAGACGGTGGTGATCGGCGCCACTTCCAGCTCCGGTTCCGGCTTGACCGAGTGCGGGAACAGCGTGGGATGCAGGATGAAGCCGCCGGCGGGGGTCAGCAACATGGTGCTGCCATCCGGCGCGGCGGTGCGGACGGCGTCCATGGCCAGGCGGGCGCCGGCGCCGGGGCGGCTTTCCACCACCACGTGCGGCGCGTAGGTGCCGCGCAGGGCTTCGGCGTAGAGGCGCGCGACGACATCGACGGAGCCGCCGGGCGGGAAGCCGATGATGATGCGGGCCGGGCGCTCCAGCTGCGCTCGCGCCGGCAGGGCCAGCAGGGCGGGCGCGGCCAGCAGCGCGCGGCGGTTGGTCATGCGGCGCCCCTTATCCGGTCCACCAGCGCCAGCGGGTCCGCTGGCAGCGCGTCGCTGCGCCAGGCCACGTGCAGGTCTGGCCGGCTCAGCACCAGCTTGTGCGCGTAGGGTGCTTGCGGCGGCAGGTCCAGCAGGGTCATCGGCACGCCACGCGCGGCGGCGGCGGCCAGCAGCGGCGCGGCATCCAGGCTGGGGTCGAAGCGCAACAAGCAGAAGCCGGTGCCGAGCGCGTCGTAGAGCGAGCGGCCATCGGCGAGCCAAATGTGCGGTGTGCGGCAGCCGGGGACGGTCGATTGCTCGAAGGTGTCGATGGTGTAGCTGGGGGCCTGGCCATCGGCGACGATGATCGGTGAGTTCTCGTAGAAGTAGCCGAAGTTCAGCCCGCCGCAGCAATATTGCTGCACATGCAGGTCGTACATCTCCTGGCCATGCTTGGCGCGCGCGGCATCGCCGGCTGGGCCTTCGTCCTCGATCTCCGGCGGAATGCCGGCGCGCTGGCGGATGGCCTTGGCCGCATGCCCCATGGCGAAGTGGGAGACCTGTTCGGTGATCGGGTGGCGCTCGGCGGCATAGGCGTCCAGGATCGCCTCGGGCGCCCAGCCGTTCAGATGCGCGGCGAGCAGCCAGGACAGGCCCATGGCATCGCCGATGCCGGCATTCATGCCGTAGCCGCCATAGGGCACCCAGATATGCGCGCTGTCGCCGGCCAGGAAGACGCGGCCCTCGCGCAGCTTGTCGGCCACCAGGCGGCGGCCGATCCAGTCCTCGTTCGACAGCATCTCATATTCAAAGTCCGGGCCGACACCCAGTAGTTCGCGCAGCGAGGCGTCGCGGTCCACCGCGTCGAAATCGGTTTCGTGGGCGTAGAAGTAGTTGTGCACCAGGAAGGTGTCGGTGCCGTTGATGGCGATGGTGTTGCCGCAGCGGCGCGGGTTCATCGTCAGCGTCATCCAGCTGCGTTCCGCCTGCAGCAGCGCATGCAGCCCGGGCGCGCGGATGTAGGTCGACTGCACCCGCTGCACCACGGCGTCGCCGACCATCCTGCCGCCGATGGCGCGGCGCACCATGGAACGCCCGCCATCGCAGCCGACCAGGTAGGCGGCGCGGATCGTCCGCGTCTCCTGCGTCTCCAGGTCGCGTAGCGTGGCGGTCACGCCTTCCGCGTCCTGGGTGAACTCCACCAGTTCGGTCCGGTGCAGCAGGGTCAGGTTGGGCGTCGCCGTGGCGCAGTCCTGCAACAGCGGTTCCAGGAAGATCTGGTTGATCCGATGCGGTGGCTCCGGCGTGGGCCATTGCGTGTCCGGCCCGCCCGCCTTGCCGCGGAAGGCGCTCGCCGGTATGGGAATGCGGGAGAGTTCACGGCCAGCGACGGAAGTGCGGAAGCAAACGTCATGCGGATGGTCATGCGGCAGCCCGGCATCGCGGACCACTTCGGCAATGCCGAGGCGGCGGAAGAACTCCATGCTGCGCGCGGCGACGTGGTTGCATTTGGGGCTGGGCGCTGCCTTCGGCGCGCGGGTTTCCACCACGGTCACGGCGATGCCGCGCTGTGCCAGGTCCATCGCCAGCACCAGGCCGACCGGGCCGCCGCCGGCCACCAATACGCTCGTTTGCATGCACCGCTTTCCTGGGACGTTGCCGGGCAGGGTGCCACCGCCCGGCGCCCGCCGCCAAGCCCTGGCGGAAACGGCGCTTGGCGCCGCGGAGGTGCGGCATGAGGCTGGCGCGGCGCAGCCTGGCGCTGCTGGCCCTGCCGGCGCTGGCCCGCGCCCAGGCGCGGCCGCTGCTGCGGGTGGGCAGCAAGAACTTCACCGAGCAATTGGTGGTGGGCGAACTCTATGCCCAGGCGCTGGAGGCGGCCGGCGCGCAGGTGCAGCGCCGGCTGAACCTGGGCGGCACGCTGATCGCGCAGCAGGCGCTGCTGGCCGGCGAGATCGACCTTTACCCCGAATACACCGGCACCGGCCTGGGCGTGGTGCTGAAGCAGGGCACCGATGGCACGCCGGAGCAGGTGTGGCAGCGCGTGCGGGATGCCTATCGCCCGCTCGGCCTGGAATGGCTGGCGCCGTCGCGGATCGACAATGGCAATGTGCTGCTGCTGCTGCCCGAGACGGCGCGGCGGCTGGGGCTGGAGACGCTGAGCGACCTGGCCCGCGCGGCGCCCTCGCTGACGCTGGCGGCGGGCAATGAGTTCGCCGGGCGGGCGGATGGCCTGCCGGGGCTGGAGCGGGTGTACGGCATGAAGTTCCGCCGCTTCCGGCAGTTTGCTGCGCTGGGCCTGCGCTACGCCGCGCTGCGCCATGGCCAGGCCGATGTGGTCAACGGCTACGCGACGGATTGGCAGATCGCCAGCCTCGGCTTCACCGTGCTGCGCGATGACCGTGCGTTGTGGCCGCCGTATCAGTTGGCCGCCGTGGTGCGGCAGCCGGCGCTGGCGGCGTTTCCCGGGCTGGCGGCGGCGCTGGCGCGGGTGGATGCGCGGCTGGACAATGCGGCGATGCAGGCGCTGAACCGTCAGGTGGACCAGGATGGCGAGGAGCCGCGCGATGTCGCCCGCGCCTTCCTGGCGACGGCCGGCTGATGCGCTGGACCTGGCGCAACCTGGACAGCATCGGCGCCGCGCTGGGGGAGCATGTGCTGCTGGTGGGCGCGGCGCTGCTGCTGGCGGCGGCGGTGGCGCTGCCGCTGGGCGTGCTGGCGGCGCGGCGGCCGGTGCTGCGCGCGGCGGCGATGGGCGGTTCCGCCGTGCTGTACAGCGTGCCGACGCTGGCGCTGTTCGCGCTGCTGGTGCCGCTGCTCGGGTTGGGGTTTCGCGCTGCGCTGTTGGCGTTGGCCAGCTACGCCATGCCGGTGCTGCTGCGCGCTGTGGTGACCGGGCTGGAAGGCGTGGCGCCCGCGGTGCGGGACGCCGCCGACGGCATGGGCCTGACCGCCAGGCAGAAGCTGTGGCAGGTGGAGCTGCCCTTGGCGTTGCCATCCATGCTCGCGGGGCTGCGGGTGGCGGTGGCGACGCTGGTCTCGGCGGCGACGGTGGCGGCGTATATCGGCGGCGGCGGCTTGGGCGTGCTGATCCTGACCGGGCTGGACCAGGGCCATACCGAGAAGATTTTGGTGGGTGCCACGCTGGTCTGTGCGCTGGCGCTGGCGGCGGATGTCGCGCTGCGACGGATGCAGCGGGCATGATCGGCTGGCTGCGCTCCAACCCCGATGTGTTCCTGGATGCGCTGGTGCAGCACCTGGCGCTCTCGGTCGTCGGGCTTGGCATCGGCGTGGCGCTGGCCTTGCCGGCGGCGCTGCTGCTGGCGCGGCGGCCGGTGCTGGCGGACTGGACCAGCGGTGGCGCTGGCGTGCTGCGGACGCTGCCCAGCCTGGCGGTGCTGGCGGCGTTGCTGCCGCTGTTGGGCGTGGGGTTCACGCCCAGCGTGGTCGCGCTGGCGCTGCTGGCGCTGCCACCGGTGCTGCTGCACGCGCTGGTGGGGCTGCGTGGCGCCGAGCCGGCTGCGGTGGAAGCGGCCCGTGGCATGGGGTTCTCGCCCTGGCAGTCCCTGTTGCAGGTGGAGGTGCCGCTGGCTTTGCCGCAGATCTTTGCCGGGTTGCGCACGGCGGCGGTGCAGGTGGTGAGCGGCGCCGCTCTGGCCACCTTCATCGGCGGTGGCGGGCTGGGCGACCTGGTCACGCAGGGCATGGCGCTGCTGGATACCGCGCAACTGCTGGTCGGCGGCATCGCCATCGCGCTGCTGGCCTTGGGCACGGAAGCCGGCTTCGGCTGGCTGCAACGAAGGGTGACGCCGGGATGATCGAGCTGCGCGGCGTGACCAAGGCCTGGCCCGGTGGCGCCGGCGTGCAGGCGCTGGACCTCACCGTGCCGGAGGGCACCTGCTGCGCGCTGATCGGCCCTTCCGGCTGCGGCAAGACCACCACGCTGCGCCTGGTGAACCGGCTGGTGGAGCCGGATGCCGGCAGCATCCGCATCGCCGGCCAGGACGCGCTGGCGCAGGACCCGGTGCAGCTGCGGCGCGGCATTGGCTACGTGATCCAGGAGGGCGGGCTGTTTCCGCATCGGCGTGTCGGCGCCAATGTCGCTGTTGTGCCGGCGCTGCTGGGCTGGGACGCCGCGCGGACGCGCGCGCGGGTGGAGGAGGTGCTGGCCCTGGTCGGGCTGGACCCGGCTGTGTATCGCGACCGCTGGCCGCACCAGCTTTCCGGCGGCGAGCGCCAGCGCGTCGGCGTGGCGCGGGCGCTGGCGGCGGACCCGCCGGTGTTGCTGCTGGATGAACCCTTCGGCGCGGTGGACCCGCTGCGCCGCGCCCAGTTGCAGGAGGAAGTGCTCGCCCTGCTGAAGCGCCTGCGCAAGACCGTGCTGCTGGTGACGCATGACGTGCAGGAGGCGGTGCGCCTGGGCGACAGCGTGGCGCTGATGCGGGCCGGCCGGCTGGTGCAGCATGCGCCGCCGGCGGCGATGCTGGCGCGGCCCGCCGATGGCTTCGCCGCCGATTTCCTCGGTGCAGACCGGGCGCTGACCAGGCTCGGGCTGTTCCGCATCAGCGACGCCGCGCGCGATGCCGCGACGGTGCCGGGCGAGGCGCTGCCGGAGGCGACGACGCTGCGCGACGCGCTCTCCGCCATGTTGGAGCGCGGTGTGCGGGCACTGCCGGTGACGGAGGGCGGTTCGCTGAGCCTTGAGGCGCTGCTCGCCAGCCGTTAGCCTTCCGCCCAACCAGGGGGAAGCAGCATGGCCGAGTACGACTACATCATCGTCGGTGGCGGTTCGGCCGGCGCCACGCTGGCGGCACGACTGAGCGAGGATGCGCGGCTGCACGTGCTGCTGATCGAGGCGGGGCGGGCGACACATCCGGTGTCTCGGTTGCCGGTCAGCTTCGGCCTGCTGATCCACAACGCCGCGGCGAACTGGCTGTACAAGTCGGACCCCGAAAAGCAGACCGCGATGCGCGAGATACCCGTGCCGCGCGGCAAGCTGCTGGGCGGCTCCTCCGCCATCAACGGCCTGGTCTATGTGCGCGGTCAGCCGCAGGACTACGACACCTGGGCGCAGATGGGCTGCCGTGGCTGGGGCTGGGACCAGGTGGCGCCGCTGTTCCGCCGCATGGAGAGCTATGAGGGCGCGCAGAGCGGCGAGCGCGGTGAGGACGGCCCGCTGCGCGTGAGCGAGGTGCCCGACCAGAACCCGCTCTACGACGCGATCAAGCAGGCCGCCGTCGCGGCGGGCTACAAGATCAACCCCGACTACAATGCGCCGGACCAGGATGGCATCGCCACCACGCAGACCACAATCAGCCGCGGTCGGCGGCAATCCACCTACGAAGCCTATCTGAAGCCGGCGCTGAAGCGCCCCAACCTGCACATCGTGACGGAAGCGCAGACCCAGCGCGTGCTGCTGGAAGGCAAGCGCTGCGTGGGGGTGGAATACATTCGCCGTGGCGAGAAGGTGCAGGTTCGCGCGGGCCGTGAAGTGGTGCTCTGTGCCGGCGGTGTGGCCAGCCCGCAGCTGCTGGAACTCAGCGGCATCGGCCGCGCCGACGTGCTGATGGACCATGGCATCCAGGTGCTGCACGAGCTGCCGGCGGTGGGCGAGAACTTCCGCGACCACATCAACGTTCGCATCCAGTGGCGCATCACCGACCGCAGCGTGTCCTACAACCACATGGCGCGTGGCTGGCGCATGGGCGGGGAGGTGTTCAAGTACATCACCAAGGGCACCGGCTTCCTCAGCCTGCCCTCCGCGCCGCTCGTCGCCTTCCTGAAGACGCGGCCAGAGATGGAGACGCCGGACGTACAGATGCACCTGGTGCCCTATGCGGTGAAGAACCCCAAGCTGCGGCAGTTGCACGACTTTCCGGCCATGACGGTCAGCTGCTACCAGCTGCGCCCGGAAAGCCTCGGCAGCATCCATATCCGCAGCCGCGACGCGCGGGTGCAGCCGGCCATCCGCTTCAACTTCCTGGGCGACCGCACCGACCAGCTGGCGATGAGCGAGGGGTTCCGCATGATGCGCCGCATCGTGGAGGCGCCGCCGCTGGATGCCTTCCGTGGCGAGGAATACTCGCCAGGCAAGGAGATTGCGAGCGAGGAGCAGATCCTCGGCTACATCCGCGCCAACAGCGAGACCGCGTACCACCCGATCGGCACTTGCCGCATGGGCCAGGGGCCGAACAGCGTGGTGGATGACCAGCTTCGGGTACATGGCATCAGCGGGCTGCGGGTGGCGGATGCTTCTATTTTTCCGACCATGCCGTCCGGCAACACCAATGCGCCGTCCATCATGGTTGGCGAGAAATGCGCCGAGTTGCTGCGGGCTGCGGCATGAGCGACGACCGGCTGACCTTGTATGGCAGCTTCACCAGCTCCAGTAGCTACAAGCCGATGCTGTACCTGGCGCTATCAGGGCTGCCGTTCAGCTTCCGCACCGTGAACCTGAAGAATGGCGTGCAGAAGCAGCCGGAATACCTGGCCATCAACCGCTACGGCCAGGTGCCGGCGCTGCGCCATCGCGGCCTCACCGTCGTGCAGTCCAACGTGGTGCTGGACTACCTGGCGCGCACCACGGGCCATTTTGCGGGTGCCACCGAGCAGGAGCAGTGGACCGCGCGCGAGTGGCTTTCATGGGAAGCCGACAACATCACCAATGTCGCGAAGGTGCGGCACTACAGCCGCTTCCGCGCAGTGGACCCGGCGGTGATGGACTACTTCCGGCCGCTGGCGGAAGCCGCCATCGGCTTTGTCGACCGTAGCCTGCAAGGCCGCGACTGGCTGGTCGGCAGCGGTCCCACCATCGCCGATATCGGCTGCTGGGGCCGCATGGTGTTCATGGCCGGAGGCGGGCTGGACATCACCCGCTGGCCGAACGTGCAGGCCTGGAGCGAGCGACTGAAGGCGATGCCCGGCTTCGCGCTTCCCTACGACCTGATCCCGAAGCGCGACACCGAGTTCAATCCGGCTTGATGCCCACGGTCCGCACCACCTCGGTCCAGGTGGCGATCTCGGCGCGTAGGCGGGTCATGACAGCCTCGCCCGAGGTATAGGCGACGAAGGTGCCGGCTTCCTCGGCGCGGCGCTTGATGTCGGGCAGTGCCAGCACCGCCTGCAGGTCGGCGTTCAGCCTGGCCAAAATCGGCTCCGGCGTACGCGCCGGGGCGTAGAGCCCGTACCAGACGTTCAGCGGCACGTCGTGCAGCCCGGCCTCGTTCAGCGAGGGTGTATCCGGCAGCGCGGGGTGGCGCTGCTGGCCGGTGGTGGCAATGGCGCGCAGCTTGCCCTCGCGGATGAAGGGCAGGATCGGCGGCGGACTGTTCATGTAGAACTGCACGCGGCCGGCCAGCAGGTCGGCGATGGTCTCGCCGGTGCCCCGGTACGGGATGTGCACCAGGTCGATGCCGGTGCGCAGCTTCAGCAACTCGGTGCCCAGGTGGTGCATGCTGCCATTGCCGCCGCTGGCGTAGTTCAGCTGGCCGGGGCGGGCTTTTACGTAGGCGATGAACTCCGGCAGCGTCCGCACCGGCACGGTCGGGTGCACGGTGATGACCTGCGAGGTATCGGTCAGCTGGCCGATGGCGGCGAAGTCCACCACGGGGTCCAACTCCGCCGTGCCCATGACCGCGGGGTGGCCGGTCATGGCGCCGGAATAGCCGACCATCAGCATATGGCCATCCGGCCGCGCCCGCTTGGTGGCGAGCATGCCGACCAGGTTGCCGGCGCCGGGGCGGTTCTCCACCACCACCGGCACGCCCAGGCGCTGGCTGAGTGGTTCGCTGATCAGCCGGGCGGAGAAATCCGTGCCGCCACCGGCCGGAGAGGGCACGATGATGGTGACGGTACGGTCCGGCTGCCAGCGCGGCTGCGCCAACGCCGGCGTGGCGAGCAGTGTCCCCAGCAGGCCCCGGCGCTTCACGTGCTGCCCTTCGCGGAAAGCCCGCCATCGACGATGATCTCGGTGCCGTTGACGTAGTGGCCTTCGTCGCTGACCAGGTACAGCACGGCGTGGGCAATGTCCCAGCCGGTGCCCATCTTGCCCGTGGGCACCATGGCGTCGCGCTTGGCCACCAGCGTCTCGGCGTCGTTGCTGCCCAACTGGCGCAGCAGGCGCACTTCGACGAGTGGCGTGTTCATCAGCCCCGGCACCACCGTGTTGCAGCGAATGCCGTGCTTGGCATAGGCCATGGCGACGGACTTGCTGAAGGCGATGACGCCGGCCTTGCTGGCGCTATAGGCCACATGGGTGCGCTCACTGCCCATGCGCAGCCCGGCGATACTGCTCAGGTTCACGATGGCGCCGGCGCCTTGCGCCTGCATCACCGGCAGCACGTATTTGCAGCCCAGGAACGGGGTCTTCAGGTTGAAGTCGATCTGCCGGTCCCACAGCTCCTCGGCCATGGTCACCGGGCTGCCCGGCGCGCTGCCGCCGACATTGTTCACCAGAATGTCGATGCGGCCGAACTTGGCCAGGCATTCAGCCACCATGGCTTCCACCGCGGTGGCGTCCAGCATGTCGCAGAGCTGGCCGACCGCGGTGTTGCCTTCCTCGGCGATGGTGCGTCGGGTTTCCTCCAGCGCCTCGGCGTTGATGTCGGTGATGAAGACGCTGGCGCCCTGGCGCGCCAGCAGCACCGCCGTCGCCCGGCCATTGCCCCAGCCCGGGCCGACCGAACCGGCGCCGGTGACGATTGCGACCTTGCCATCCAACCTGAACATGGCGCGTTCCCCCGTTTGCTTCTGGTGCAAGGGCTAGCAGGGCAAAAAGCCGAGGTCGAGGGGCGGGAAACACCAGGCTGTCTGGTGCAATCGCCCGGACGCCGGGAAGTGCGTGGTAAAGCCTAGTGTCTTGCACCAACCCGCAGTGCGCAATGGCTTCCATGCCCGATGCATTTATCAGCCCGCAAGAAAAGAAGTCTACTGAAAATGTACTAAATTCTCCATGAAAGGTGAGTAAACTCGTGCCGGCATTCTATTTTTTAGCTTGGTAGGGTGGCAGGCTCTTCGAGAATGTCAGGGTCCAATGCCGTGATCAAGTCCAGTAATGTCGGGTATTTATCGCGGAGCATTTTCGCAGCCTTGTAAAGTTTCTTCATTTGATCATCAGGCACATATAGATTTTTTGTGCCCGAACCAAAAATTTTCCATTGATCACTGAATCCTTGGAGAGTGCCTTCCTGACCTTCCATTCGTAATAACATGAAGTACTCCACCAAGTGATAGTCGGTCGAAATCGGCAAGATAGTCACATTTGGGATATGCTGAAGCCGCGATGCCTGTTTCCAGTCCAGGCTATGATTTCGTCCGACTACAATAATCGAACGAAAATCCACATTGGCCGCTGTTCTAGGCAAATCTAAAAGCAGTGGGACTAGATCTCCATGAGTCTCCAAGTAAAATTTCGTCTTTTCATTTTTTTCCGCTCCACTAATCATTCGACGATAGATGGAGTTTTGCATGCGTCGGGGCTCAGGCGGCCAAATTTTCGACGGAGGGCTAAAAGCGAGCATCCGCACCGGCTTTGGCGCGGCAAGGCGCGCAAGGGCCGCCGCAATCCGGAACGCGGCGAAACCGCCACCACTGGAGCCAACCATGATGATTTGGCGGGCTTCCGATAACTGCGGTACGCTGGAAAGCAACGCCTCGGCGATTTCGACCTCTCCCATCTGCCATGTCGACAAGCTGGCGAGTTGCATCGTCAACACAGGTGCCCGAATATTGTATGACTGGGTAAATCGTTTGGCAAAATCCGCCCCTATGAACACAAAAATTTTTTATCTTCGCTGTTATCTGGCAATTTTATGCTAGCTTTGTATTGCCCTATATTAATTTTTTTGAACTCTTTCTGATTTTTGCCTAAATCACAAGCATCATCTGAAGTTTTCATAATGATCTCCTTGATTGAGTACACAAATATCTGAAATAGAGAAATAATAAACTGCTAAAAAAAGGTCAATACGCATTTATACTTAGTGGTTTGGAATTGGCTCCAAAAATTAGACTTACCCACCGCTGCCGCCCGGCAGCGGTTGAGCCGTTATCATTGTGCAGGCATGCCGACCCAACGATCCGGGCGCTCAATCGTGGGTATCAGGCCGCTTGTGGCGCGCCGGCGGTTTTGGTGGAACAGATGCGCAGAGACCGCGAACGCTGGGGGCCGGTTGTCCGTACCCTGCAGCTGACCGCGCAGTAGGAGGCAGGCGATGGTGCAGGCAGTAAGCCCCGAGATGGCGCGGGCGCAGCGGCGGGACGTGGTGGCCAATGGCGTGCCGGCCACGCTGACCACCTATTTCGGCAGCAACTGGACGCTGGCGGGCCCCGACGCGCCGCCGCCGCCGGGGCCGGAGGTGCTCTACCCCATGGCCTTCCTGGTGGAGCAATCCGCCGAGACCACGGTGCAGACCCACTACCACGCCGCCAACCAGTGGCAGGTGGTGGTCGGCGGTGGCGGCAGCATGGGCACGCATGCGGTCGGGCCGGTGGTGGTGCACTACACCAACGCGTTTTCCAGCTATGGGCCGCTGCGCTCGGGGCCGGAGGGGCTGCATTACTTCACGCTGCGCAACGGCTACGACCCTGGCGCCCAGTACATCCCGGCCGGACGCGACCGGCTGCGGCAGGTCAAGCGCCGGTTCCGCGAGGCCAAGCAGGTGGCCGGCGCGCCCTGCACCCAGCCGGGGGCGGAGGTGCTGATCCCGATGGCCGAGGATGGCATGGGCGCGCTGCGCTTCCGCCTGGCGGCCGGCGAGAGCGTGACGGGACCTGACCCTTCGACCGGTCTGGGTCAGTTCTGGGTGGTCACGGCCGGGTCGTTGGCGGCGGAGGGCGCGGCGCTGCCGCGGCTCTCCCTGCTGTTCGTGCGGCCGGAGGAAAGCGCCTTCACCGCCACCGCCGGGGCCGAGGGGCTGGAGGTGCTGGCGTTGCAATATCCGCGGGACCCCGCGCACATCTAGTGTCCCGACCGAGAAGTTTCTAGCCAAATTTACCTGCCTATGCTTCGCTGCCAACGACGGCAGGCGGGGCGGAGACATGGCGGGACGGGCAGCGGTAAGCATCGAGCTGACGGAAGCTGAGCGTGCCGCGTTGGCGTCGCGCCTGCGCCGCCGAAAGGTCGCCCGTGGCGATGCCACACGAGCCGAGATCGTGCTGCTGGCCGCGGACGGGGTCAGCAACATGGCGATCGCCGAGCGGCTTGGCATCACCCGCGTCACAGTGGCGACCTGGCGCGGCCGGTTCGCCGCGAGGCGCCTCGACGGCCTGCTTGATGCACCAAGGCCG
>CANBNK010000035.1 GCA_947371015.1 Acetobacteraceae bacterium
TGCGGGAATGGCTGGTCAATGGCATCCCGCTGTCGCTCAAGCTCGGCATCGCCGCCGGCATCGGCTTCTTCCTGGGCCTGATCGGCCTGCGTGGCATGGGGCTGGTGGTGGCCCACCCGGCCACGCTGGTCGGCCTCGGCAAGCTCTCGGAGCCCAGCACGCTGCTGGCGGTGGCGGGCTTCCTGATCATCGCGGGGTTGTCGGCGCGGCGGGTGCCGGGGGCCATCGTCATCGGTATTCTGGCGACCGCGGCGCTGGGGCTGCCGCTGGGGCTGACGCATTACCAGGGCATTGCCAGCCTGCCGCCCAGCCTGGCGCCGACGTTTTTGCAGATGGACATCGCCGGGGCGTTGGCCCTGGGCATCGGCGGCATCGTCTTCACCTTCTTCCTGGTGGATCTGCTGGACAATGCCGGCACGCTGATCGCCACCACCCACCGCGCCGGGCTGATGCGGCCGGATGGCAGCGTGCCACGGCTGGGCCAGGCGCTACTGGCGGATAGCGGCGGCGCGGTGCTGGGCGCGGCGCTCGGCACCAGCACGACCTGCAGCTACATCGAGAGCGCGGCCGGCATCCAGGCCGGCGGGCGCAGCGGGCTGACCGCGCTGGTGGTGGCGGCGCTGTTCCTGTTGACGCTGTTCCTGGCGCCGCTGGCCACCGCGATCCCCGGCTTCGCCACCGCCCCGGCGCTGGTCTTCGTGGCCTGCCTGATGGCCCAGGCGCTGCGCGACCTGCCGTGGGAGGACGCGACCGACTATGTGCCGGCGGTGATCACCGCGCTGGCCATGCCGTTCACCTTCTCCATCGCCACCGGCATCGGGCTGGGCTTCATCACCCATGCGGTGCTGAAGCTGGCCGCCGGCCGCGCCGCCGAGGTGCATGGCGCGGTCTGGCTGGTGGCGGCGCTATGCGTGGCCAAGTTCGCGCTGGCCTGAGGGTGTAGGCGCTGAAGGGTAGCGTTTCCGTTAACGGTTGACGTTTTGTTCTTGCTGTCTGATTCATGATGTGTTCTTTTTTTGGTCATGTCCAGCGCCCTCGCCCTGCCCGATGACCTCCGCATTCCCGCGCCGCCGCGCCGCACCCGCGCCTGGGCGCTGGGGGCCTTGATCCGGGAGGCGAGCCTGGTCGCCTCGGCCGGCGCCATGCTGTCCTGGGGCGTGGCTGAGGTGGCGGGGCTGCTGCTGGGCTATTGATCGTGGCGGGCGTTTTCGCCCGCGCGCCGGCCGTGCCAGAGCCTGATCGGCGTAGGCGGAATCGCCGTAAGCCGTGAGTCAGTCTCTCAAACAACAAGCCTGGAGCATGAGCGCTTCAGGCAGAAGCGATCATGCTATAGGCCGCGCCGTATGTCCCCGGCCCCGATCTGTCTGAGCTTCGACAACGGCCCGACGCCGGAGGCCACGCCGCTGGTGCTGGCCACGCTGGCGCGGCGCGGGCTGCCGGCGGTGTTCTTCCCCATCGCGGCGCGGTTGCAGCAGCCTGCCCATATGGCATTGGTGCAAAGCTGCAGGGCGGCCGGGCATCTGGTGGGGAACCACACCCTCAACCACGGCACGCCGCTGGGCCGCCGCCCGGCCGCCGAGGCTGTCGCCGAGATTGCCGGTGCCGATGCGCTGCTGGGCGCGCTGCGGGAACCGGCGCGGCTGTTCCGCCCGAATGGCGGGGGCGGCGCGCTGGGCCGCCACCTGCTGAACGCCGCCGCGCGTGACCACCTGCGCGCCGGGGGCCACACGCTGGTGCTGTGGAATGCGGTGCCGCGCGACTGGGACGACCCGGATGGCTGGCCGCCGCGCGCCCTGGCCCTGGCTGCCGTCGCGACCGAGCCGGTGATGCTGGTGCTGCACGACCTGGCGAATGGTGCGATGAAGCATCTGGACCGGGTGCTGGGCCAGCTGGCCGATGCCGGCCATGGCTTCCTGGCGGAACCGCCGCCCAATTGCGTCAAGCTGCGGCCAGGCTGGGCGGCGCCCGACCTGGCCGACTACGTCACCGAGGAAACCATGCCATGAACCGTCGCCATCTGCTGGCCGCCGCCACGCTGCTGCCCTTCACCGCGCGCGCCGCCGAATGGCCGGAGCGGCCGATCCGCCTGATCATCCCGTTTGCCGCCGGCACCAGCACGGACATCATGGGCCGTATCGCCGCCGGGCATCTCAGCCGCGGGCTGGGCCAGCCGGTGGTGGCGGATAACCGCACCGGCGCCGGCGGCACGGTGGGGGCGCTGGCCGCGGCGCAGGCGGCACCGGATGGCTACACGCTGTTCTTCGGCACCAGCGGCACCCAGGCGACCAATCCGGCCATGATGCCTGGCCTGGCCTATGACCCCGAGCGCGACTTCGCGCCGATCAGCAGTTTCGCCAAAACAGCGGTGATCCTGGCGGTGCGGCCGCAGCTGGGGGTGAAGGATCTGGCCGGTTTCATCACGTTGGCGAAGCAGCGGGTGGTCAGTATCGGCAGCGCCGGCACCGGCACCACCGGCCACCTGACCCAGGCGCAGCTGGACCTGGCGACGGGCATCCGCACCACGCATGTGCCGTATCGGGATGCCGGGCGGGGCCTGGCGGATTTGCTGAACGGCACGCTGGACGGCTTCGTCTATCACCCGGTCGGGCTGGCCGAGTTCATCCGCAGCGGTGCCATGCAGCCGCTGGCGCTGACCGGGGAACGCCGGCACTTCCTGTTCCCGGATTTGCCGACCATGGCCGAGGCCGGCGCCCCCGGCGTGGTGGTGGAGGGCTGGTGGGCACTGTTCGCCCCGGCCCGGACGCCGGCGCCGATCATCGCCCGGGTGAATGCGCTGACCCTGGCCGCGCTGCGCGACGAGGCCACCGTGACGGAACTCCGCCGGCAGGGGCTGGAGGTGATGGGCGGCTCCCCGGCCGAGTTGGCGACGAGCCTGCATGCGGAGCTGGCCAAGCAGCGGCACCTGGTGCGGGTGGCGAATATCACCCCGGAGTGAGGCCGTCCGATCGCCGGAGCGCCTCAGGCGAGGAGGCGTGGATCGGCCGGCCAAGTTATCTTGAGGCCGTCCGATCGCCGGAGCGCCGCAGGCGCGGGGGCGTGAATCGGCCGGCTAGGTTGTCCAACCATGCTGTAAAGCAGGGCAGACCTGCGCGGCAGCATGCTGAACATCGGGGCAAAACTGGTTTAGGGTTGCGGCCCCAAGGGTTGGAAACCGCCGCCGATGTCCCGAACCAGGGCCGACTGGACGCCGCAGGAACTGCGCACGCTGCTGACGGTGGCCGCGGCGCACCTGGTCAGCCACCTGCACATCCTGGTGCTGCCGCCACTGTTTCCGCTGCTGCGGGCGCGGATGGATGTCAGCTTCGTCGAACTCGGTGTGGCGCTGACGGTGTTCAACGTGGTCTCGGCGCTGACCCAGGCGCCGGTCGGCTTCCTGACCGACCGCCTGGGGCCGCGCCGCGTGCTGGCCGCCGGGCTGGCGTTGGGTGGCCTGAGTTATGTCGCGCTCGGCATGGCCTGCACCTACCCGATGCTGCTGGCGGCCTCCGCCGCGCTGGGGCTGGCCAACAGCGTCTATCATCCCTCGGACTACGCGATCCTGGGCGGCGCCATTGCCGAGGAGCGCGTCGGCCGGGCGTTTTCGATCCATACCTTCGCCGGCTACCTCGGCGGGGCCATTGCGCCGCCGCTGATGCTGGGCGTGGCGGCGCTGGGCGGGTTGCCGGCGGCGCTGGTGGTGGCGGGCGGCATCGGGCTGGCCACGGCGGTGCCGCTGCTGGTCTCGGCCCTGCGGCAGGACGCGCAGGCGCCGTTGGGGCCACGGCCGGTGGAAAGCGGGCAGCTGCCGCTGCTGGCGGTGCTGACGCCGGCGGTGCTGGGCATGACCTTCTTCTTCACCATGCTGAACCTGGCGACATCAGGCGTGCAGAACTTTGCGGTGGCGGCGCTGAATGCTGGCTTCGGCACCAGCCTGGGCGTGGCCAATACCGCGCTGACCGCCTGGCTGGCGCTGTCGGCGGCGGGGGTGCTGCTGGGCGGGCTGATCGCCGACCGCACCGAGCGGCATGGCCAGGTGGCGGCACTGGGCTTCGGCGGCTGCGCCGCGCTGGTGCTGCTGGTGGGGCTGGTGCCGCTGCCGGCGGTGCTGCTGGTGGCGGTGCTGGGGCTGGCCGGGCTGCTTTCCGGCCTGATCATGCCGAGCCGCGACATGCTGGTGCGCCGCGCTTCGCCGCCCGGCGCGCTGGGGCGGACCTTTGGCATTGTCACCACCGGGTTCAACATCGGTGGCGCGACCGGGCCGCTGGTTTATGCCGCGCTGCTGGACCAGGGCGAGCCGCGTGCGGTGTTCCTGGTGTCCGTGGGCTTCATGCTGGTGACCATACTGTACGCGCTGGTCACCGAGCGTCGGCCCCGCCGCGCCGCCTTGGCGGCGGCGGAGTAGAGGTCAGGCCGCCTTCGCCGGGATCACCCCGCGTTCGCGCAGAATGCGAAGCCCCTTCTGGAAGGCCTCAGCCATGTCCTCGGCCGGCATGGCGCCGCTGAACAGCACATGGCCCGCGAGCGCAAAGGTCGGCACGCCGGAAAGCCCACCGGCGCGGAACTGGGCGTCCTCGGCCACCACCTCGGCTTCCAGCGCGTCGCTGGCAAGGAACTCGGTGACTTCCTCGGCGTCCATGCCGGCTTCGCCAGCCAGGCGGGCCAGCTCGGCGCGGTTGCCGACATCGACGCCTTCCTGGAAGTAGCCGCGGAACAGCCGCTCGATCACCTCATGCTGCAACCCCAGCGCGCCGGCCAGGTGGACCACGCGATGGGCATCCACCGTGTTTGGCGTCCGCAGCATCAGGTCGTGGCGGAACTCCAGCCCGGCCACGGCGCCGGCCTGGGCCACGCGGGCATCCGCGGCGGCGCTGCGCTCGGTGCTGCCGAATTTGGCGGCGCGGTAGCTGGCGCGCTCGACGCCGTCGCGCGGCATTTCCGGGTTCAGTTGGAACGGGCGCCAGTGGATGTCGAAGCTCTCGCCATCCTCGGCCAGGATGGTGAGCGCGCGGTCCAGGTTGCGCTTGCCGACCCAGCACCAGGGGCAGATCGCGTCCGAGATCACGTCCACCCGGGTGATGACGGCGGGCTCGCGGCCCAGCGGCATCGGGCTGGCGCTGGCGTTGTCAGGCACGGCGCAGCCGTCGGGGCCGCAGACCTCGCCCTGGTTCATTCCGTCGTCCATCGGTGCTCTCCCGTTTTCCCGCGCTATACTTCGTGGCCCAGCGACTGGCCCGCAAGCCCATCGAACGCCGCCAGCAGCCGGGCGCGCCAGGCGTGGACCGGGTCGTCGGCTTCCAGCAGCCTGAAGTCGCTGACGTTGCGCGCCCACATGAAGGCGCCGAAGACGATGTAGTCGGCGTAGTTGGGCGCGTCACCGCCGAGATAGGGCTGCTTGCCCAGGGTGAAGCGCAGCGGGCCGAGGCTGGCGCGGAAATCCTTCACGCTGGCCGCGCGGTTGGCCACCACGGCTTCCAGGCTCATGCCGAAGCGCTTTTCTCGGCTTTCGCGGAAGTAGGGCTGATCCTTCGGGTCCAGCACGTCCCAGATATCCTTCACCACGCAGCGGGCGACGCCGAGATGCACGGTGCTGTCGGCCCAGGCGCCGATGAAGCGGGCCATGGCGCGGCCGCCCGGGCCGCCGAACAGACTGGGACGGTCGGGGTAGGTGTCCTCCAGGTAGCAGGCGATGGCCCAGCTATCATGCACCACCGTGGCGCCATCCTGGATGATCGGCACCAGGCCGGCGCCGGCGGCGGGAAGGTCCGACGTTTCGGTGAAGCGCCAGGGCGTGGTTTCCACCGCCAGGCCCTTGTGTGCCAGCGCCATGCGGATGCGCCAGCAGAACGGGCTGAAGCGCCGGTCCGGGTTGGCCCCGGCCAGGTCGTAGAGCTTGATCGCCATGAGGGTCTTCCCGCTGGTTTGGCCGGAGTGTTGCCGTTGCCGCGCGGCTTGGCCAGAGTGCGCGCAACAAGCGGGAGGCGCGGGTGATGGCGGCAGGGATTGCACGGTTCGAGGTGACGGCGGTGGTGCCGTTCGCGGCAGGGCAGGACTTCGGCGCCGGCGGCTATGAGCGGGTGACCGGCGTGGCGCATGGCGCGGTGGACCCGATGGACCCGCGCAATGCCGGCATTGTCGATCTGGCCCTGGCGCCGCGCAACGCGGCGGGCCTGGTGGAATACAGCACCGAGGTGGCGCTGCTGCGCCCGGCCGACCCGGCAAGCAGCAGTGGCCGCCTGGTGCATGACGTGACCAATCGCGGCCGCAAGCGGGTGATGGGCAACATGTACGACGCGGTGGTGGACCCGGGCGCCGCCAATGCGCTGGAGGTGGCCGCGGCCGCCGGCAACGGCATGGGCCTGCGCGTCGGCGCCAGCTATTCCTGGTGCGGCTGGGACCCCGAGGCGCCGCGCGCCAACGGCAACCTGCGCATGACCATCCCGACGCTGGAGGGGGTGAGCGGCCCCTGCCGGGATGAGTTCGTCTTCGGCACCCGCATCACCCCGGCCGACCGGCCGACCGCGCCGCTATCCTACCCCGCCGTGGTCGCCGCCGGCGGGCGGTTGACGGTGCGGCGTACGCGGCAGGGCGCGGCGCGGGAGGTGGCCTTCGCGTTCGCCGGCGAGCGCGCCATCCGGCTGCTGCCGGAGGGCACCGGCTTCGAGCGCGGCAGCATCTATGAGTTCCGCTACACCGCGACAGGGGCGCGGCCGCTCGGTATCGGCTTGCTGGCGACGCGGGACCTGGTGGAGTTCCTGCGGCGCGATGCCGCCAGCCCGCTGGCGGCGCAGCAGCCCCGCACCGTGCTGGGGGTGGGCATCAGCCAGTCCGGGCGCTTCCTGCGGCACTTCATCGGGCTGGGGCTGAATGGCGACAGTGCCGGGCGGCGGGTGTTCGACGGCGTGCTGACGCATGTGGCCGGGGCCGGGCGGGTGTTCATGAATGAGCGCTTCGCCCAGCCGGACCGCACCGCCTGCTGGCATGAGGATCTCGGCTTTCCCGAGGCCTGGTTCCCGATAGCGGCGGCGCCGTCGCGCGACCCGATGAGCGGCACGGTCGCCGGGCTGCTGCCGGGGTTGCCGACCGACCCGTTGCTGATGGAGAGCAACACCTCCACCGAATACTGGCAGAAGGGCGCCAGCCTGGCGCACACGGTGGCGGATGGCAGCGCCGACCTGCCGGAACACCCCGGCGCGCGGCAATACCTGATCAGCGGCACCAAGCATGGCGCGGCGGCGGGGCTGACCACGGCGAAGGGCAACGCCACCAACCCGAACAACCCGCACAACCCCGGCCCGGCCCTGCGTGCGCTGCTAGAGGCGCTGGCCGCTTGGGTGGAGCATGGCACGCTGCCGCCGGCATCCCGCGTGCCGCGGCTGGCGGATGGCACGCTGGTGCCGGCGGCGACGGTGATCGCGGCCTTCTCGGCCCTGCCCGGGCTGGCGCTGCCGCGCTTCGCCACGCCCGTGGCGCCGGTGGCGGATTGGGTCGCCAGCGAACATGCGGCGGCCGGCTGGCATTGCCTGGTGCCGGCGGTGGATGCGGATGGCAATGAGCGCGCCGGGGTGCGGCTGCCGGATATCGCGGCACCGCTGGGTACTTTTACGGGTTGGAACCTCTACGCCGCCGAGGGCCTGGGCGGGGAGTTGGCCGACCGCGAGGGGACCTTCCTGGCCTTCCCGGCGCAGCGCGACCCGGCCGACCCGCGGGCGCCGCTGGCCGCGCGCTATCCGGACCGCGCCGCCTATGTCGAGGCGGTGCGGGCGGCAGCCCAGGCACTGGTGCGCGACCGGCTGCTGCTGGCCGAGGACGCCGCCGGGTTCGTGGCGCGGGCGGAGCGGGAGCCGGCGCTGGGGTGAGGTAGGGTGTGATCGCCGAAGACGTGAATCACACGACAAAACAATGAGCTAGAGTCTGTCGGGCGCTGCTGTCTGCGCCTGACAGACCTGCGCCTGCCAGACTCTACGCCACCAGCGCCTCGACCCCCGCCACCGGCAGCCCCGCTGGCCCGGGGCGGCGGGCGGCGACCAGGGCGCGGGCCTCGTCCAGCCGGCCGCTGGCCAGCAGGGCGCGCAGCAGGGTGAACTCCAGCAGGTCCAGCTGGGCGCGACTGCCACCGAAGCGGGCGCGTTCCGCCAGCACCGGCGCCAGCGCGGCGATGGCGGCCGGGTAGTCGGCGCGCTCGAAGGCGGCGAAGCCGCGGGCAGCGATGGCCAGCCCTGGCCCGGCGGAGTAGCGGCCCTCCCTGGCGCGGGTTTCCAGCTCGGCGGCGCGGGGTTCGGGGTTGCCCTGCACGGCATCGGCCAGGGCGACGTGCCAGTCCACATAGGCCAGGCCCGGCTGCGGGAAGCTGCGGTGGCAGAACTCATGCACCCGTTGCCATCGTGCGGCGTCGCGCTCATGGCCGGCCAACTCCGCGCGCCAGAGGTAGGAGGCGGCGTCGAACACCTTGACCATGGCCGGGCCGCTGTACTCCTCAGCGGCGAAGCTGTCCTCGAACAGCTGGAAGCCGCTGGCGACATCGCCCTGTTGCAGCAACACCAGCGAGAGATGCCAGCTGAGGTGGCCGTGCAGCCCACCTTGGCGCGGATAGCCGGCCAGCCAGGCGCGCAGGAAGCTGACGGCTTGGTCGTGCTGGCCATTCTCGTAGTGGAAATGCGCGATGGCGTGTGCGAGCGCGGCATTGCGCGGGTTCGCGGTGAGGGAGGCTTGCAGCCGCGGCCAGGCTTCCGCCTGGCGACCGACCTCGGACAGCGCCATGCCGTAATGCGTGTTGAACCACCAGTCGTCGCCATAATGCGGCGCCAGGGCGGCCAGGTAGTCCACCAGTTCCTGTTCCCGGTCCGCACGGCCGGAAGTGGCGATCAACCCGGTCTGGTTGGCGGCCGAGGTGGCCACCAGCGCGTCGAGCGGCCACCGCGCCAGGTGGGCGAGCACGGCTTCCAGCGCGGCGATGGCCTGGCCCTGGCCGAGCAAGGTGAAGATGGCGGCCTGGCTGCGGCCCCGCCCATCCAGCCCCGGCAGGGCGGCGGCTTCGGCCAGGGCGGCGGCGGCGGCGGGGCTGGCGCCGAGTTGCAGCGCGCGGGCGCGGGCCAACTGCGCCAGGGCGAAGCCGGGGTCGGCGGCCAGGGCGCGGTCCAGCGCGGGCAGCGCACCGGGCCAGTTGGACAGCATCAGGTCGCAGGCTTCAACAAAGGCGTCCCGCGCGGTGGCGGAAGCGGTGCCGAGCGGCAGGCCGAAGCGGTCCTGCAGGGGGGCGGTGGTGGCCATGGTGCGCCTTTTTGCTTGTGCCCGGTCGGCAGCGTGGCCGGGCGGCGGGCCGGATGTCCACCAAAAACGCGGTCGTCGCCGCACGGCTTTCGCTGATTCCGCTGCGGGCCGTCCCGCGCTACACCAGGGCCGAACCCGGGAGGAACCACCAATGATCGCCAGTTATGTCTCGCCGCGTGCCATCCGGATTGGTGCCGGGGCCGTGCAACAGGTGGCGGCGGTGCTGGCGCAGTTCGGCCTGAGCAAGCCGCTGGTGGTGACCGACCCGTGGATGGTCTCCAGTGGCACCGTCGAGAAGGCGCTGGCGCCGATGCGCGCGGCCGGGCTGGCGCCGGCGGTGTTCGCCGACACGGTGCCGGACCCGACCGACCTGGTGATCGAGGCAGGCGTAAAAGTGCTGCTGGCCGGCGACTATGACTGCCTGGTGGGCTTTGGCGGCGGCAGCCCAATGGATACCGCCAAGGCCATGGCGATTCTGGCCGCCGCGCCGGCGGGCGCGAAGATGCGGCAGTTCAAGGTGCCCGCCGCCGCCGACAACGGGCTGGTGCCGGTGATCTGCATTCCGACCACGGCCGGCACCGGGTCCGAGGCGACGCGCTTCACCGTGATCACGGATACCGAGACCGACGAGAAGATGCTGATCGCCGGCCTGGGCGCGCTGCCGCTGGCGGCGCTGGTGGATTATGAGCTGACCTTCAGCCTGCCGCCGCGGATCACCGCGGATACCGGTATCGACAGCTTCACCCATGCGCTGGAGGCTTTTGTGAGTGCCCGGGCGAATGCGCAGAGCGACACCTGGGCGCTGTCGGCGATGCGGCTGATCGGGCCGAACCTGCGCACCGCCTATCACAACCCGCAGAACGCGGCGGCGCGCGAGGCGATGATGCTGGGCGCGACCCAGGCCGGGCTGGCGTTTTCTAACAGCAGCGTGGCGCTGGTGCATGGCATGAGCCGGCCGATCGGGGCGCATTTCCACGTGGCGCATGGGCTGTCCAACGCCATGCTGCTGCCAGCCGTCACCGAATACGGGCTGGAAGCCGCGCTGGACCGCTATGCCGAAGCCGGGCGCGCGCTGGGCGTGGCGCAGCGGAGCGACAGCGACGCGGCGGCGGCGGAAAAGTTGCTGGCGGAGCTGCGCGCCTGGAATGACGAGATGAAGGTGCCGACGCCGCAGGGCTACGGCATCGATCGCGCCAAGTGGGAAGGGCTGCTGGCGCTGATGGCGGACCAGGCGCTGGCCAGCGGCAGCCCGGGCAACAATCCGCGGGTGCCGGATGCGGCCGAGATCGTGGCGCTGTATCGCCGGGTTTACGCCGGGAACTGAGGCTGGGCGGCCCTGGGCAGCGCGTGAAGGCGCCGGCCCGGGCCAGCCCGCCTACGGCACCAGTGAGTGGCCGAGGCGCAACGGCCTGAGGCCGGTCAGGCCGGCTGGCGGCTGCGCCAGCTGGACCACCAGGCGCTGAGCGCCTCGGCCGGCAGCGGGCGGCCGACGATGAAGCCCTGGGCGTGGTCGATGCCCATGCCGCGCGTCACGGCCCAGAGCCGCAGGTCGGAGACGCCTTCCGCGATGATGAGCTGGCCGCGGCGATGCGCGCTTCGGGTCAGCCGGCGCACTTCCTGGCGGGCGCGGGCGTCGTCGGGCAGCGACATCACCAGGCTGCGGTCCAGCTTGAAGCCGGCGAAGGGCAGGTGGAAGAAGCGCTCGCGTTCGTCGTTCAGGATGATGTCGTCCAGCAGCACGCCATAGCCGGCGGCGCGCAGGCGCAGCAGGGCGCGGCGCAGGGTGGAGACATCGCGGACCTCGGTGGTCTCGGTCAGCTCGATGGAGACCTGGGCCGGGCGCAGGCCGGAGCGGCGCAGCGCCTTGTGCAGCCAGCTGACCAGGTCCTGCTGCAGCAGCATCGCCAGGGGCAGGTTGATGGAAACGCCGATGCCGAGCTGGTCGTGCAGCCGGCCGAGCTCGACGCCGGCGCGGGAGGCGACGACGATGGACAGCGCGCGCGCCAGGCCGGAGCGTTCCGCCAGCGGCATGAAGGCGTCCGGCGGCACCGGTACGGACTGGCGTTGCCAGCGGGCCAGTGCCTCGACCATCACCGGGCGGCGGTCGCGCATGCGGACCACCGGCTGGTAGCGCACGATGATCTCGCCGCGGGTCAGCCCGGCGGCCAGGTCAGCCGCGGCGGTGTTGGGCAGGCTTGGCGTCTTGGGTTCGGGCTTCCGGGCGGGGCCCGAACGCTCATTCTTCATGGCAGCCGCCAAAGGGCCGGCTTCGGCCGGCAGGGCGCCCATGCCATGCGGCAGGGAAGCGTGGTTCGAGGAAACGACGACGAGGCAGGTGCGGGCACTTGGTTCAGCCAGGGTGGCAAGCAGGTGCGGCCAGCTGGTGCCGGCGGCGGCCGGGTCGGCCAACAGGTGGTGCGGGCCAAGCCCCGGGCCGGCCAGCCGGGCCAGCGCCTCCCGCCCGCTGCGGGCGAAGGTGGGGGCTGGGCCGCGCAGGTGGTGCACCGCGGCGGAGGCGGCGGTCATCACGGCAGGGTCGCGCGTCAGTACCAGAACCTGTTCCGGTACCCTGCGATACTCCCCTACGCGATTGGCCAGGCTTGCCGCCCCGGCTGCATCCAGATCCACCTGGGATTCCCATGATTGTGTCGCGCCCAGCGTGGGCTGTTCGACTTATTAACACAGGTTGCGACTTTTCAAACCGCCTCTCCAACTTGCTGCTCGGCGCAAGGGCGAAACGAACCCTGTTGCAACCCGATTACAGTGCTGTGTCAGGGTGGAATCGCAGGCAAGCCGCGGGATTGGCGCGGCTTGTCACAGCTTCGCGAGCGAGGGCGAGGTCAGACCGTTGCGGTGCCCGATGTGCCCGTACCCTTGCCCGCACCCTTGCCGGGGGCGGTCGCCGGTTCGCCGCGGCGCAGCCGGTTCTCGCCGAGGAAGAGCAGGATGGGCGCGGCGATGAAGATGGAGGAACTGGCCGAGACCACGATGCCGAACAGCATGGTCCAGGCGAAGCCGGACAGCGTCTGCCCGCCGAACAGCGCCAGCGGCAGGGCGGCCAGCAGCAGGGTCATGCTGGTGCCCATGGTGCGGTTCAGGGTCTCGTTGATGCTGCGGTCGATCAGCTCTCGCAGCGGCATGGTTTTGAATTTGCGCAGGTTTTCCCGCATGCGGTCATAGACCACCACCTTGTCGTTGGCCGAGAAGCCGATGATGGTCAGGATGGCAGCCACCGTCGTCAGGCTGAACTCGATCCGGGTAACTGCCAGAAAACCGACCACCTTGGTGGTGTCCAGGATCAGGGTGGTGATGGCGCCGAAGGCGAACTGCCACTCGAACCGGAACCAGATGTACAGCAGCATGGCGCCGAGCGAGATGCCCAGCGCGATCATGCCGCCGGTGAACAACTCGTCGGAGACGCGGTTGCCCACGGCGTCGGTGCGCAGGATGCGGCTGCCGGGGGCGACCTGGTCCAGCACGGTGCGGACCTTGTTCACGGCCACCTGGGTCTCGGCTTCGGCGCCCTGGGTGGGCAGGCGAAGCATGACGCTGGAGGCGTCGCCGAATTGCTGCACCCCAGCCTCGCCCAGGTTCAGCCCGGCGACGGCGCTGCGGATGGCGCCGAGGTCGGCCGGCCCCTCGGTGCGGACTTCCATCAGGATGCCGCCCTTGAAGTCGATGCCTTTTTCCAGCCCGGGGTAGAAGGCCAGCGCCAGGGAGGCGGTGGACAGCACGGCGGAGACGATCAGCCCGGCGAAGCGGCCGCGCATGAACTGCCAGGTGGTGTCGTCCCGCACCAGGCGCAGCCAGGGCCGCGCCATGCGCTGCTTCAGGGTCTTGCCGTCGTTGAAGACCGGCAGCTTTTCCGGGCGCTTCCAGCGGTACCACCAGGAGACGAACAGCCGGACCAATGTGGTCGCTGTCCACATCTGCACGATGGTACCGATGGCGACGGTCACGGCAAACCCCTTCACCGGGCCGGAGCCGAAGCCGTAGAGGCAGGCCATGGCGATCAGGTTGGTCAGGTTGCTGTCCATGATGGTGCCGGAGGCCTTGGTGAACCCGGCCTCCAACGCGCTGATCGGCGTGCGGCCGTTGCGGACTTCCTCGCGGATGCGCTCATTGATCAGGATGTTGGCGTCCAGCGCGGTGCCAAGCGTCAGCACGATGCCGGCGATGCCCGGCAGGGTCAGCGTGGCTTCCAGCAGGGAGGAGGCGGCGACCAGCAGGACGATGTTGAAGAACAGCGCGATATCGGCCAGCCAGCCGAACAGGCCATAGGCCACGCCCATATAAAGGAAGACGAAGAAGGCGCCGGCGGCCAGCGAGAGCATGCCGGCACGGATGGCATCGGCGCCGAGCTCCGGCCCGACGCTGCGTTCCTCCACCACGGTCAGCGGCGCCGGCAGGGCGCCGGCGCGCAGCAGCACCGCCAGGTCGTTGGCGGTGGCGGCGCTGAAGCTGCCGCTGATCTGGCCACGGCCGCCGGTGATGGGCTCGCGGATGTTGGGGGCGGTGATGACCTTCTCATCCAGCACGATGGCGAAGGGGCGGCCGGTATTGGCGCGGGTGACTTCCGCAAAACGCCGGGTGCCGATGCTGTCGAAGGCGAAGTTCACCACCCATTCGGCGTTGCGGCTGTCCTGGCCGGCGCGGGCGTCGGTCAGGTTCGCGCCATCCACTTCCACGCGGCGGCGGACGGCGTAGCGCTGGTTGGGGTCGCGGTCGCCGGGCAGGAACATCACGCCGGGGGGCGGGGTGGCGGCGGCCAGGTTGGCGCTCTCATCCACCAGGTGGAAGGTCATGCGCGCGGTCTTGCCCAGCAACTGCTTGATGCGGTTGGGGTCTTCCACGCCGGGTAGCTGCACCAGAATGCGGTTCTGGCCCTGCCGGGCGATCAGCGCCTCGGAGACGCCGGTCTGGTCGATACGGCGGCGGACGATCTCGATGGATTGTTCCACCGCGCCGCTGGCCTTGGCGCGCAGCCCGGCCTCGGTGAGGGTGGCGGTGACGGTGCCGTCGGGGGCGGTGGTGACCTCGATATCCGGGACCGTGGTGCCGGCGCTGGTCGGGATGGGGTTGGCCAGTTCGCGCATGGCGGTGGCGGCGATGGCGGCCTGGGCCGGGTCGCGGACGCGGAAGCTCATGCGGCGGGTATTGGGGTCGGACGCAAGCCCGAGATACTGGATGCGGCCGTCGCGCAGCTTGGTGCGGGCGGCGTCGGCCAGGGATTCGACGCGCTCCTTCACCACCGCGACGGTATCGACCTCCAGCAGCAGGTAGCTGCCGCCGCGGAGGTCGAGCCCGAGGGAAAGCTGGTGGATCCAGCCCGGCAGCGATGCGCGGGGCAGCAGGTTGGGCAGGCTCAGCAGCAGGCCCAGCAGGCAGACGCCAAGGATGGCGTAGGTCTTCCAGCGCACGAAATAAAGCATGGAGGCAGAGTATCCCTGGCCGGGGCAGGCCCCCCGGGTTGTGGCGGGCGGAACATGACGGCGGGGGGCGAGCGAAGCAAGGGAGGGATGCAAGACAACCCCCGGCGTGGTAGGGCGCAGGCCGGTTTGGAGCCTGATCGCCGGACGCGGCAACGCTGTGCGGCGCGAATCAGCCTCATCTGCTGGATCGGGGGATGGCGTGGCGTTACCGCGGGTTGGCGTGTTGGGCGTGGGGCATTTCGGCCGGTTCCATGCGGTGAAGCTGGCGGCGCGGGGCTGCCTGGCGGCCCTGCATGACGCCAGCCCGGCCCGGGCGGCTGCCGTGGCCGCCGAGGTTGGCTGCCCGGCGCTGGACGCCGCCGGGGTGATCGCGGCCAGCGACGCGGTGCTGGTGACGGCGCCGACCGCCTACCACCATGCGCTGGGCCTGGCGGTGCTGCGGGCCGGGCGGCACCTGTTCGTGGAAAAGCCGATGGCGGCGACCATGGAGCAGGCCGAAGAACTGGCCGCCGAGGCCCGGGCGCGCGGGTTGGTGCTGCAGGTGGGGCATATCGAGCGGTATTCGGCGGCGCTGCGGGCGGTGAAGGCGGCGGCGGCCGGCAGCCAGCCCCTGGCGCTGGAGGCGACGCGCGTGGCGCCGTTCCGGCCGCGCAGCCTGGATGTTTCCGTGGTGATGGATTTGATGGTCCACGACCTGGACCTGGTGCTGGATTTGGCCGGGGCTGAGCTGGTTTCGGTGGCGGCGGTGGGCCGGCCGGTGATGAGCGACAAGCTGGACTTCGCGGTGGCGCAGTTGGGCTTCGCCAATGGCGTGCGCGCGACGGTGACGGCCAGCCGTGTCTCGGTGGCGCTGGAACGGCGGCTGCGGCTGCTGGGGCCGGCCGGCGAGATGCGCGTGGACTTCCTGGCCCGCAGCCTGGAAATGCTGCGCCCCGGCGGCGCCGAGGCTCGGGCGGATATGCCGGGCTGGGGGATGGATAAGGCCGGCTGGACCGACCACGACAGCCTTGAGGCGGAGCACGCGGCGTTCATCGCCAGCATCACCGAGGGTGCCCCGGTGGAGGCAGATGCCGCGGTGGGGCTGCGGGCGCTGGATGCTTGTTTGCGGGTGGAAGCGGCCTGCGCGGAGTAGCCGGGAGGGCGCTGCCCTCCCGGACGCGCCTGCCAGGCTTGCCGGCACTGCCGGCAAGGGCGGCCCCTGGAGCGGCTTGAGTTCTACTCGACCCGGATGCCCGTGGCCGCCTGCAACGCCCGCCACTTGGCGATATCCGCCGCGACCTTGGCGCTGAAGGCGGCGGGCGAGGTGCCTTCCACGTCCAGGCCGTTGTCGTTGAACAGCTTGGTGATCTCGGGCGTGGCCAGCGCGGCGGTGAACTCGGCGTGGAAGCGCTGCACCATCCAGGCCGGCGCGGCGGCGGGCAGGAAGATGCCGTACCAGCTGTTCACCTCGAACCCTGGAAAACTCTCGTGCAGCGTCGGCAGTTCCGGCAGCGCCACGTTGCGGCGCAGCGTGCTGACCGCCATCGGCTTCAGCCGGTTGGCGCGGATATGCTGCATCACGGCGCCGGCATTGAGGAAGCACATGTCGATGCGCTCGGCGAGCATTTCGGTGATCGGCGCCGCGGCGCCGGTGAAGGGCACATGCAGCAGCCGCACCCCGGCGTCGCGGGCCAGCATCTCCCCGGCCAAATGCGTGGTGCTGGCCGGGCCGACCGAGCCATAGGTCAGCGGCTCCCGCGCCGCCTTCGCCTTGGCGATCAGCGCGGCGATGTTGTCGGCGCCCAACCCCATGCGCGTGACCAGCACCAGCGGCGAGCTGACCAGCTGCGTCACCGGGGTGAAGTCGCGCACCGGGTCGAAGCCTACATTGGCCTGGAACACCGGGCTGATGGTGTTGGGGCCGGCATGGCCGAACAGCACTGCGTAGCCATCCGCCGGGCTGCGGGCGACCAGGGCGGTGGCGATGGTGCCATTGGCGCCGGCGCGGTTCTCCATCACCACCGGCTTGCCCAGCGTCTCGGTCAGCCGCAGCGCCAGCGGGCGGGCCACCAGGTCGGCCGGGCCGCCGGGGGTCCAGGGGTTGATCAGCCGGATCGCGCGGTCCGGCCAGCCGGCCGGGGCCTGCGCCAGCGCGGGAGTGGCGAGCAGCGAGGCGAGCAGGATGCGGCGCTTCATGCGAGCAACTCCCGGGCGATCAACATGCGTTGGATTTCCGAGGCGCCTTCGCCGACGCGATAGTGCCGGATATCGCGATAAAAACGTTCCACCGGCAGGCCGCCGCGCACCAGCCCGGCGCCGCCATGGATCTGCACCGCGCGGTCGGCGACGCGGCCGACCATTTCGCTGCACATCAGTTTTACTTGCGCCGTGGCCTGGCCGAGTTCGGCGCCGGCGGCGTGCTGGCGCAGCACCTCGTACATGAAGGCGCGGCAGGCGTTCAGTTCCACCGCGCTGTCGGCCAGCATCCACTGGATCGCCTGGCGCTCGCTGAGCGGCTTGCCGAAGGTGGTGCGGTTCTTCGCGTGCTCGATGCTCATTTCCAGCAGGCGGTCGGCGGCGCCGATGCAGGCCGCCGAGACACCCATGCGGCCATGCGTCAGCGAGCCCATGGCGGCGGCAAAGCCCTTGCCGACCTCGCCCAGCACCGCGTCATCCGGCAGGAAGCAGTCGGTGAAGGTCAGCTCGGCCAGCTCGATCGCTTCGCTGCCGATGGTGGTGTCGACGCGCGTCACCTCGAAGCCCGGGGTGCCCTTTTCCAGCAGGAAGGCGGTGATGCCGCCGCGGGCGCGCTTCTCGGGGTCGGTCACCGCCATCAGCATGATGACGTCGGCCTTGCTGGCGCCGCTGATCCAGTGCTTGCGGCCGTTCAACACCCAGCCGCCGGGGGCCTTGATGGCACGGGTCTTCATGGCGGCGGCGTCGCTGCCGGCATCGGGTTCAGTCAGGCCGAAGCTGGCGCGGAGGCGCCCGGTGGTCAGGCCCGGCAACCAGCGTTCGCGCTGCGCCTCGGTGCCCAGCTTCAGGATGCCGGTGGGGCAGAGGCCGGAGGTGTAGTCCAGGATCAGGGTGAAGACGCGGTGGCTGCGGCCCAACTCCTCCTGCGCGATGCAGTAGGTCTGCAGGTCGGCATCCATGCCGCCATATTGCGCTGGCATCAGCATGCCGAGCAGACCCTGGTCGCGCATCAGGTCCCAGGCGGCGTCGGGCACCTGGCCGGTGCGGTCGATCTCGGCGGCGACGGGGTGCAGGCGGGCGGTGACGAAGCCGCGGAGTTGCTGGCGCATTTCTGCTAGCGTGTCGTTGATCTCAAGGCGCATGCCGTTTCTCCCGAGGGGGCATGGTGGCGCGGAAGTGGCGCGGTGCCTAGCCGGTTGCCTCCGGCGCGGGGTGGTTGCACCTTGGCGCCAACCAGTGAGGACACGACCATGGGTACCTACGTCAGCGACAGCCGCTTGTTCCGCGACCAGTTCAGCACGCCGCGGATGCGCGAGATCTTCTCGGATGAGAATTGCGTGCAGAAGTGGCTGGACGTGGAAGCGGGGCTGGCCAAGGTGCAGGCGCGGCTGGGCATCATCCCGGCGGATGCGGCCGCGACCATCATCGCCACCTGCAAGGTGGAGCTGCTGGACCTGGATGCGATGAAGCTGGAGATGGACCGCACCAGCCACCCGATCGTGCCGCTGCTGCGGGAGATGAAGAAGGCCAGCCCGACGCCGGCGATGGAGTGGGTGCACTACGGCGCCACCACGCAGGACATCATGGACACCGGCGTGGTGTTGCAGGTGAAGGAAGGGCTGGACGAGATCGACGCCGGCATGAAGGCGCTGCTGGCCGCCGCCTGCGCCCTGGCCGAGAAGCACCGCGACCTGGCGATGGCCGGGCGCAGCCATGGTCAGCAGGCGCTGCCGATCACCTTCGGCTTCAAGGCCGCCGGCTGGGCCGCCGAGATTGCCCGCAGCATGGACCGCCTGGCGCAGATGCGCGAACGCGTACTGGTCGGCAGCTTCGCCGGTGCCATCGGCACGCTGGCGGCGCTGGGGGACAAGGGCGCGGCGGTGCAGGACGGGCTGTTCGCGGAGCTGGGCCTGGCGAATGGCCTGATCACCTGGCACACCGCGCGCGACGGCATGGCGGAGCTGGCCTGCACGCTGGGCATTCTGGCCGGCACGTTGGGCCGCATCGCGCACGAGATCTACGAGTTGCAGAAGACCGAGTTCTCCGAGTTGGAGGAGCCGTTCAACCCCGGCAAGGTCGGCAGCAGCACCATGCCGCACAAGCGCAACCCGCCGGCCTGTGAGGGCATTGTGGCGTTGGCCCGCGCCGTGCGTGCCATTGTGCCGCAGGCGGTGGAATGCGTGATAGCGGACCACGAGCGCGACAAGATCGTGCTGCAATCCGAGCGCGAGTTCACCAGCCGGCTGATGTGCATGACGCATGCCGCCGTGATGAAGACCGGCTTCGTGCTGCGTGGGCTGACCGTGCGCGGTGACATGATGCAGCGCAACCTGGGTGCGCTGAACGGCCTGCTGATGAGCGAGCCGGTGATGTTCACGCTGGGCCACAAGGTGGGCAAGCAGGAAGCGCATGAGATGGTGTACGAGGTGTGCATGCACGCCTTCGAGCACGGTACGCCGCTCAAGCAGGCGCTGCTGGCCAACAACGCCATTGCCGCGGCGTTGAGCGAAGCCGAGATCGACGCGGTGCTGGACCCGAATACCTACACCGGGCTTTCCGGCTACTTCGTGGACCGCGTGCTGGCGGGCGTGAAGGGTAAGCTGTGACCTTCCGGCTGGAACGCGCGGGCGACGTCGCCACGCTGGTGCTGGCCAACCCGTCGCGGGGGAATGCGCTTTCCCCCGCGCTGGTGGCGGCGCTGGATGGCGGGCTGGACCAGGCGGTGGCGGAAGGTGCGCGTTTGGTGATGCTGCGCGGCGAGGGTCGGCATTTCTGCACCGGCTTCGACCTGAGCGACCTGCCGGAGTTGAGCGACGGCGACCTGCTGCTGCGCGTGGTGCATATCGAGTTGCTGTTGCAGAAGCTGGCGGGCATGCCGGTGACGACTCTGGCCATCGGCAGCGGCCGTACCTTCGGCGCCGGGGCGGACCTGTTTGCGGCCTGCGACCATCGGGTGGCGCTGGAGGGGGCGAGCTTCTCCTTTCCCGGGCCGGCCTTCGGCTTGGCGCTGGGTACGGCGCGGCTGGCTGAGCGCGTCGGCGCCACGGCGGCGCGGGCGCTATTGCTGGCGGGGCGGGAGGTGACGGCCGCCGAGGCGTTGTCGCTGGGCCTGGCGACGCAGGTAGTGGCGGAGCCGACTGAGGCGATTGCGGCTGCTGTGGTGGCAGCGGCGCGGCTGGAGGCGCCAACCGTGGCGATGCTGCATGCGCGCACGCGCGGCGCCGATGACGCGGCCGACCTGGCGGCGCTGGTGCGCTCGGCGGCGCGGCCGGGGTTGAAGGCGCGCATCGAGGCGTATCGGGCGGCGGTGGCGGCGAAGCGCTGATCGGCGACCTTCTTTTCCGGCGAGCGCCTGGACGTTGCTTCCATGCTGGAACAAGCCGCTTGACGTAAGCGTCAACCTCGGGCGGAGTGCGGCAAAACAAGGAGCCGTCGCATGTCCGAGAATGTCCATGTCGAGCTGATCGATGGGGTGTGCCGCATCACCCTCGACCGCGTGGCGAAGAAGAACGCGCTGACGCGGGACATGTACAAGGCCATCGCCGATGCGCTGGAAAGCGCGGCCACGGATGACGCGGTGGGCTGCGTGCTGATCACCGGCAGCGGCGGGGTATTCTCGGCCGGCAACGATATCGGCGACTTCCAAAAGGCCAAGGACGAGCCGCAGAAGCAGCACTCCGACAGTGCGCGTATCTATGGCTGCCTGCCGACCTACCCGAAGCCGGTAGTGGCCGCGGTGGATGGGCTGGCGATCGGCATCGGCACCACGTTGCTACTGCATTGCGACATCGTCTATTGCAGCACCGCCGCGCGATTCCGCATGCCCTTCGTGGATTTGGGCCTGGTGCCGGAACTCGGCGCTTCCATGCTGGTGCCGGCGCTGGCCGGGCGGCACAAGGCGGCCGAGCTGATCCTGCTGGGCGACTTTTTTGACAGCGCGACGGCGGAGAGCATTGGCCTGGTCAACAAGGTGCTGCCGCCGGAGGAACTCGGCGCTTACGCGCTGGCCATCAGCAAGCGGCTGGCCGCCAAGCCGCGCACCAGCATGCGCCTGACCAAGGGCCTGCTGCGCCGCGGCGCCGAGGCGGTGCATGAGCAGATCGCCGCCGAGATGGTGCTGTTCCGCCAGCAGCTGGTGTCACCCGAAGTGCAGGCCATCATGGCCGGCGTGCTGAAGCGCTAGGAGAGCCGCGATGTCCTTGCTTGAGAAACTGAAGGGGCGGCTGTCGCTGCCCGTGATCGGCTCGCCGCTGTTCATCATCTCGGTGCCCGACCTGGTGGTGGCGCAATGCACCAGCGGCGTCATCGGCTCCATGCCGTCGCTGAATGCGCGGCCGGCGGCGCAGTTCGACGAATGGCTGTGCGAGATCGAGGAGCGGCTGGCGGCGCATGACCGCGCGCATCCTGAGACGCCGAGCGCGCCCTATGCCATCAACCTGATCGTCCATCGCAGCAATGACCGGCTGGAGCAGGATTTGCAGGTCTGCGTGCAGCACAAGGTGCCGCTGATCATCACCTCGCTGGGCGCGCGGCCGGAGGTGAATGCCGCGATCCATTCCTACGGCGGCTATGTGATGCACGACGTGATCAGCCAGCGCTTCGCGCATTCCGCCATCGACAAGGGCGCGGATGGCTTGATCGTGGTCGCGGCCGGCGCCGGTGGCCATGCCGGGGCGCAGTCCCCCTTCGCGCTGATGCAGGAGACGCGCACCTGGTTCGACGGCCCCATCGCGTTGTCGGGCGCCATGGCGCATGGCCGCAGCATTGCCGCCGCCGAGGTGCTGGGCGCGAATTTCGGCTATGTCGGCAGCGCCTTCATCGCCACGCCGGAAGCGCGTGCGATGCCCGAGCAGAAGCAGATGATCGTCGATAGCAGCGCCAGCGACATCATCTACACCAACCTGATCACCGGCGTGCACGGCAACTACCTGAAGCCGAGCCTGGAGCGCGCCGGGCTGGACCCGGAGAACCTGCCGACATCCGACCCTTCCGCGATGAACTTCGGCAGCGGCGACAACAAGAAGAAGTGGAAGGATATCTGGGGCAGCGGCCAGGGCATCGGCATGGTGAATGCCGTGGTGCCCGCGGGTGAGCTGGTGGCGCGGCTGCGGCGAGAATACCAGGCCGCGCGTGGCGCGATGGCCACGCCGAGCCCGTTGGTGAACCCGGCCTGGGCTAGCGCCTGAGCCGCGAAGCCAGCCTTCCGGAAGCTAGCCCGGCGTAATCCCCGCCAGCCGGGCGGCTTCGCGCGACAGGACCGCTTCACGGCGGATCAGGTCGGCGAAGCCTTCCGGCGTTTGCAGCGTGGGCTCCGCCAGCAGCGTGCCGGTATTCTCCACCCGCTCGCGCACCGAAGGCTCCGCCAGCGTGGCGGCGAAGGCGTCGCGCAGCTTCAGCACCGCGTCGCGCGGCGTGGCGGCGGGCACCAGCAGGCCGATGAAGGAGACCAGGCCGCCATCCGGCAGGCCCACTTCGGCCAGGGTCGGCACGTCCGGCAGCAGTGTGTGGCGCTGGTGGTAGCCGATGCCGATGATCCGCAGCTTGCCGTCGCGGTGGAACGGCATGGCGGTGGTGATCTGGTCCATCGAGGCGGCGAGATTGCCCGAAAGCATGTCCGGCGCGGCGTTCGACGATGAACGGTAGGGAATGTGCACCAGCCCGGCGCCGGTGGCCTGGTTGAACAGCTCGATCAGCAGGTGGTTGCTGGTGCCGGTGCCGGCGGAAGCGCAGGCCACCTTGCCCGGGTTCGCCTTGGCATAGGCGATGAAGTCGCGCAGGTTCTGCGCCGGCACATGCGGCGCCACCACCAGCACGTTGGGCGTGCGGAAGCCCAGCGCGATCGGCGCGAAGTCCCGCTGGGTGTCATAGGGCACGCTGGCCATGATGACGGGGTTGATGGTCAGCGCGCCATTGCTGCCGACCAGCACGGTGTAGCCATCGGCCGGGCTGCGGGCGACCATCTCGGTGCCCACATTGCCGCCGGCGCCGGCGCGGTTCTCGATGATGATGTTCTGGCCCAGCCGCTGCGCCATGCCGGGCGCGGTCAGGCGCATCAGCGTGTCCAGGTTGCCGCCGGCGCCGAACGGCACGATGAGGCGGATCGGGCGGTCCGGAAAGGCGGCCAGCGCCGGCGTGGCCAGCAGGGCGGCGCCGGCGGTCAGGCCCGTGGCGAGCAGGGTGCGGCGCGTCCGCATGGCGTTGTCCTCCGTGGTTGCGGCGGAGGGTAGCGCCGACGGCGCGCGGCGCAAGCTGGCGTCTGATCGCCGCGGGCGGCGTGAATCGGCTGCTCTAAACTGTTGAGTTCCAGCTGGCCGGTACGTAGCGCAGGCTGTTGCCGTCGCGACCGATAAAGCCGGTGGCGGGGAAGGGGAAGTGGTAGCCGGCCACCTGCATGCGGTCCGTCGCCACCTGGTCCAGCACCCGGCGGCGGGTGGCGGCGGCCATTGGCGCGTCGAACTCGAACAGGCTCTGGTAGTCCGGACGGCGGACGAAGAGTTCCGGCCGATGCGTGGTGTCGGCCAGCACCAGCAACTGCTGGTTCCCATCAGCCACGTGGAACAGGGTGTGGCCGGGGGTGTGGCCATAGGCGGCCACGGCGCGGATGCCGGGTACCACCTCGGCGCCCGCGGCCAGGCGGCGGATGCGGCTGGCATAGGGGCCGAAGCGGCGCGCGGCATTGGCGAAGTGGGCGCGCTGGCCCTCGGGGGTGCGGGTTTCGTTGCCGGTGTCGCTCCACCAGGCCCATTCGGTCTCGGGCACCACGACTTCCGCGTTGGGGAAGAAGGCGACGTTCTGCGCCGTGGTCAGGCCGTTGATGTGGTCGGCGTGGAAATGCGTCTGCACCACATGGGTCACGTCTTCCGGCCGGATGCCGGCGGCGCGCATGTTGGCCTGCAACTGCCCGGCGGTGGCGGACATCTGCCCGCCCGTGCCGCAATCGAACGCCAGCAGGTGGCTGCCGGCGCGGATGAAGGGCACGGTATAGACGCCGTCGTAATGGGTGGTCGGCAGGAAGCTTTCCGCCAGCACGGCGCGCACTTCCTCGACCGGGGCGTTGCGCACCAGGCCCTCCACCGGGCGGCGGGCATAGCCGTCATGCACCATGGTGACGAGGAAGCTGCCGACCTTGAAGCGATAGAGGCCGGGTGCCTGGGCAACGGCGTCCGGCACGGCCGCGGGCACCTGGGCGCGGGCGGCGGGCAGCAGGCTGGGCGTGGCCAGGGCAGCGAGCAGGGCGGAACGGCGGAACATTGGGCAACTCCCTTAACCCGGCCAATATAGCCAGCCGGGTCGGTGCTGGACAGAACTGCCTGTCGCATAACATAAATGCCCGGGCAATCGAGGGGACAGGACCATGCAGGAAGCTTCGCGTCGTGGCGTTTTGCAGGGCCTTGTGGCCGCGGCAATGGGCGTGCCCGGCATGGCCGCCGCGCAGGCCGCGGGGAAGGTGAACTTCATCGGCTGGTCGGCCGCGGTGGACCAGATCAAGGCGCATATCGCGGCATTCGAGCGCGATACCGGCGTGCCGGTGAACTACGAGAACTTCCCCTTCGCGCAGTTCCGCACCGCGCTGGTGACGCGCCTGGTCGGCAACGCGCCGATCGACGTGGCGTGGATTTCCGACGCCTGGCTGCCCGAGTTCGTCGAGGCCGGCTGGCTGGCGGATATCGAGGACATGCCCAACCTGAAGCGCTACGGCAGCGAGACCGCCGCCTACTGCAACCAGTCCATGACCTACAAGGGCAAGCAGTACGGCCTGAGCTACTACGGCGACCACATGAGCTTCATGTACAACACCGAGGTGCTGCAGAAGGCCGGCATCGCGGCGCCGCCGACGACCTGGGACGAGGTGGTCGAGCAATGCCTGAAGATCAAGGCGGCGGGGATCATGGAGTATCCGCTGCTGCTCTCGCTGGGTGCCGATACCTGGCTGATCGAGTTCGTCTCGGCGCTGACCTTCAGCTTCGGCGGCAGTTTTGTCGATGACAAGGGCGACAGCGTGATGGGCGCGCCGGGCGGCGGCGCGGTGGCGGCGGCGAAGTGGCTGCATGAGGCCATCCACAAGCACAAGATCCTGGCGCCCGGCGCGGTGGAGACGGTGGAGCTGAACGGCCTGCGCGCCTTCGGCAGCGGCGCGCACGCGTTCACCATCGAGCCGACCTATCGCATCCGCTCGCTGAATGACCCGGCGCAGGCGACGGCACACGGAAAAATCCGCCTGGCGCTGATGCCGAAGGGTGGCCCGCGCGGCACGCATGACACCTGCGGCTGGATCCGCTTCTACGGCCTGACGCCGGCGGCCAAGGCGGACCGTGCGCGGCGCGAACGGGCGGTGAAGTTCATCGAGTATTTCGGCGGCCGCGACACCAAGGGCAACTACAGCCTGCAGGAAATGCTGCTGCTGGATGTCGGCCTGCCCAGCTGCGCGCTGCCGCTGGCCGAGGACGCCGAGGTGAAGACCTTCTGGACCCGTTGGGCCGGCGGCGGCGCCATCGTGGCCGAACAGGCGATGAAGGCGCGCAAGAAGGACGTGATCTCGCCCTGGTTCGGCGAATGGGTCGAGAGCAGCAACCAGGCCTGGCAGAGCGTCTGCCTGGGCCGCGCCACGCCGGAAGCGGCGCTGGCCGGGCTGGGGACCAAGTGGAACGAGCTGAAGCGCGCGTTCCGCTGAATGCGGCTTCGCCTGAGCTATGACGACCGCAGCGCCGCGATACTGGTCTTGCCCGTATTGGCGGTGCTGCTGGTGGTTGCGGCCTACCCGATTTTGTACAGCTTCTGGGTCAGCCTGCACGACATCGTGCTGACCCGGCCGCTGCGGCGGCCCTTCGTTTGGTTCGAGAATTACGAGCGCATGCTGGGCGATGCGCGCTTCCACACAGCGGTGCTGCGGACCACCGTCTATACCGTGGTGACGGTGACGGTGACGACGGCTCTGGCAGTGGGCGTGGCGCTGTTCCTGAACGAGAGCTTCCGCGGCAACAAGCTGCTGAACGCGCTGCTGCTGCTGCCCTGGGCCACGCCGTCCATCGTCAACGGGCTGATGTGGAAGTGGATCTACGACCCGACCTATGGGCTGATGAATGCGCTGCTGGTCAAGCTGGGGCTGCTGGACAGCTATCGCGCCTGGCTGGGCGACCCGGATCTGACGCTGTTCCTCATCAGCAATGCGGCGATCTGGAAGCAGATGCCGCTGGCCGCGCTGCTGCTGCTGGTGACGATGAAGGCGATACCGGACGACCTGTATCGCGCCGCCAAGGTGGATGGCGCGACGGTGTTCCAGCGCTTTGTCCATGTGACGCTGCCGGCGCTGCGGCCGGGGCTGATGCTGGTGCTGGTGTACGAGACGATGATCAGCATCCGCCACTTCGACCTGTTCCTGATCATGACCCAGGGTGGGCCGGGCGATGCCAGCTACACGCTGTCCTGGCTGATCTATGTCGAGACGTTTCGGAGTTTGCGCTTCGGCACCGGCGCGGCGCTGTCCTACCTGCTGGCCATGCTGACCTTCCTGCTGTCCTGGCTGTTCATCCGCTTTCTTGGCGAGAGGAATCCGTGATGGCGCGCCGCTTGATGCTGGCGCTGTTTTCGGCGCTGTTCGTGCTGTACGTGGCCGGGCCGGTGCTGTGGCTGCTGTCCTCCTCCCTGCAGATGGAAAGTGAGATCACCGCGGTGCCGCCGAACTGGCTGCCGCCGAACCCGGGGCTGCACAACTTCATCGCCATCTTCACCGCCGGCGACAGCGCGGAATACGCCAACCGCGGCATCGCCGGCTTCCTGCCGAGCGGCGCGGCGAACCTGCTGCCTTCGCTGTACAACAGCCTGCAGGTCGGGCTGTGGGTCGCGGCGCTGAACCTGGTGTTTTCCTTGACCGCGGCCTACGCCATTGCGGTCATCGACTTCAAGGGCCGCCGCGCCACGCTTTATACCGTGCTGGCCACGCGCGTGATCCCGGACATCGCGCTGGTGGTGCCGCTGTTCCTGGTCATCCGCAACCTGGGGCTGATCAACAGCATCGGCGCGCTGGTGGTGACGTATCTGGCGGTGACGGTGCCGTTCACCATCTTCATCCTGATCAGCTATTTCGAGGGCATTCCGCGCGACCTGTACCGGGCCTCGCGCATCGATGGCTGCGGCCATTGGGGTGCGTTGCGGCACGTGTACCTGCCGCTGTCGCTGCCGGCGCTGGTGGCGGCGCTGATGTTTGCCTTCCTGACCAGTTGGAACGAGTTCCTGTTCGCGCTGGTGCTGACGCAGAATGCGGCGGCACAGACTTTGCCGATCATCATCGCCGGCTTCGTCATGGACTTCACCACCAGCTTCAGCTTCGTCAACGCGGCTGGCGTCATCGCCATCGTGCCGCCGGTGCTGCTGGCCATCATCTTCCAGCGCTACATCGTCTCCGGCCTGACCGCCGGCGCCGTGAAAGGCTAGGGCCGCCATGGCCGCCATTACCTTGCAGGGCGTCACCAAGCGGTACGGCAACGTCACCGCGGTGCAGGCGCTGGACCTGGCGATTCATGAGGGCGAGTTCATGGTGCTGCTGGGGCCTTCGGGCTGCGGCAAGACCACCACGCTGAACATGATCGCGGGGCTGGAGGAGATCAGCGACGGCACGCTGCTGTTCGATGCGAAGGACGTGACGCGCCTGCCGCCGCACCAGCGGGAAGTGGCGATGGTGTTCCAGAGCTACGCGCTGTACCCGAACAAGACGGTCGCCGAGAACATCGCCTTTCCGCTGAAGCTGCGCCGGGTGCCGAAGGCCGAGATCGAGCGCGCGGTGGCCGAGGTGGCCGAGCAGCTGGAGTTGACGCCGCTGTTGGGCCGCCGGCCGAACCAGCTTTCCGGTGGCCAGCGGCAGCGCGTGGCGTTGGGCCGTGCCATCGTGCGCAAGCCCAGCGTGTTCCTGATGGATGAGCCGCTGTCCAACCTGGATGCGACGCTCAGGCTTTCCATGCGCTCGCTGATCAAGCGGCTGCATCACAAGCTGCGCGCCACCTTCGTCTATGTCACGCATGACCAGGCCGAGGCGCTGACGCTGGCGGACCGCATCGCGGTGATGCAGGGCGGCGTGGTGCAGCAGTTGGATACGCCGGAAGGCATTTATGAGCGGCCGGCGAATACCTTCGTTGCCAGCTTCCTCGGTTCCCCGCAGATCAACCTGCTGCGCCAGGGACTGCTGCGGCCGGAATGGGTGGCGGCGGGCCGCGACGTGATCATCGGGCTGCGGCCGGAGGATGTGGCGCGGCCGGCCGAAGGGCTGGTGACGCTGAGTGGGCGGGTGGAGCTGGTCTCTCCGCTGGGCAGCGAGACGCAGTTGGAAGTGGCGCTGGGCAGCGCCAGCGTGACGCTGCGGGTGCCGAAGGACTGGCGCGTCAGCGAGGGCGAGACGCTGGCTTTCGGCGTGGACCCGGCGCGGCTGCACGTGTTCGACGCGGCGACCGAGCGGCGCATCGCGCCATGACCGACACGCCGATGCCGTGGGCGGGCAGCCCGCTCGGCCGGCGGATGACGCGCAAGGAGGATCGGCGCCTGCTGCTGGGGCGCGGTCGCTTCACGGATGACTTGGCCGACCCGCCGGGCACGCTGCATGCGGTGTTCGTGCGCAGCCCCTACGCCCATGCGCGGCTGCTGCGGGTGCAGGCGCCGGCGCTGCCCGGCGTGGTGGTGCTGACCGGGGCCGAGCTGGCGCCGCTTGTGACGCCGCTGCGCCTGGCGCCACCGATCGAGGGGCTGCTGCCGGTGGAGATGCCGGTGCTGCCGACCGACCATGTGCGCTTCGTTGGCGACCTGGTGGCGCTGGTGCTGGCGCCGACACGCGTGGCCGCCGAGGATGCTGCCGAGTTGGTGGAGGTTGCGTACGAACCGCTGCCGGCGGTGGCCAGCCTGGCCCAGGCGAAGGTGGCCGACGCGCCGCTGGTGGATGCGACGGTGCCGAGCAACCTTGTCTCCCACCAGTTCTTCGCCACGCTTGGGGTAGCGGCAGCATTTTCCGGCGCGGCGCGCGTGGTAGAAGCGCGCTTCGCCCAGCATCGGCAGACCCATGCGCCGATGGAGCCGCGCGGCTGCCTGGCGCTGTGGGATGCCGGGCGCGAGCATCTGACCATGCGGATCGGTACCCAGGCTCCGCACCCGTATCGCAGCGCCATCGCCGGCCGGCTGCGGCTGGCCGAGCACCAGGTGACCATCGACAGCCCGGAGATGGGCGGTGGCTTCGGCCAGAAGATCATCCCGCTGCGCGAGGATCTGTGCTGCGCGGCGGCGGCGCGGCTGTTGGACGCGCCGGTGCGCTGGCGCGAGACGCGCGGCGAGAACCTGATTGCGGCGTTGCAGGCGCGGGAAGACGTGGTGACGATGCGCGCCGCGGTTTCCGCGCAAGGCGACCTGCTGGCGCTGGACTGCCGGGTCGAGGCGGATTTCGGCGCCTGGTGCTTCTTCCCCGCCAACTATATGGCGCGCGTCATCGCGCTGATTATGCCCGGGCCTTACAAGGTGCGGGAATATGGCTACGACGTGCAGGTCTTCCTGACCCACAAATGCCCCTCTGGCCCGATGCGCGCGCCGATGGCGATCACGTCCTGGGTGATGGAGGGCACGATGGACGCGATTGCGCGCGACATGGGCCTGGACCCGCTGGAGGTGCGGCGGCGCAACAGCATCGGGCTGGCGGACATGCCCTACATCACCGCCGTGGGCGAACGCTACGACGCGCTGTCGCCGCGCGAGACGCTGGAGGCCGCCGCCGCCGCGGTGGACTACGCGGCGTTGCGGGCTTCGCGCGGCGATAGGCTGCTGGGTGTCGGGCTGTGTACCGTGGTGGAAAGCACCACCTATGGCAGCGCCTTCTACAAGGCCGCCGGCATTCCCGGCAGCGGGCACGAGACCGCGTCGCTGCGCGTAGAGCCATCCGGCGCCGTCATCACCAGTTGCGGGCTGATGGGCAGCGGGCAGGGCTATGAGACCACGCTTGCGCAGGCGGCTGCTGGCGGCCTCGGCTGCCGGGTGGAGGATGTCGCGGTGCAACTCGGCAACAGCGATACCGCGCCCTATGGCATGGGTTCGCGTGGCGCGCGTGGGGCCACGGCCGGCGGTGGCGCCACCTATATCGCGGGGCTGCGGTTGAAGGCGAAGGTGCTCGAGATTGCCGGTGCGATGCTCGGCCGCAACAACGCCGAAGGGCTGGAGATGCAGGAAGGCCGAGTGCTGCTGCACGGCGTGCCGGCCGGGTTGACGCTGGCTGATGTCGCGCGCTTGGCCTACCTGGACCCGCTGCGGCTGCCGCCGGGGTTGCAGCCGGGCCTGCACGAGGTCTTCGCCTATGATCCGCCGGCGATGACCTATTCCAACTCCACCCATGCCTGCGTCGTCGAGATCGACGCCGAGACCGGCACGCCGCGCATCCTGCGCTACGTGGTCGCCGAGGATTCCGGCACGCGCATCAACCCGCTGGTGGTGGAGGGGCAGACGCATGGTGCCACCGCCATGGGGCTTTCCGGCGCGATGCTGGAACACTGCGCCTATGGCGAGGATGGCCAGGCGCTGGCCGGCAGCTTCATGGACTACGCCTTGGCCCGCGCCGATGACCTGCCGCGCTTCGAACTGCTGCACATGGATACGCCCAGTCCGCGCACGCCGGCGGGCATCAAGGGCATGGCCGAGGGCGGCGTGATGGGCGCGATCGGCGCTGTCATGAACGCGGTGAATGACGCGCTGGCGCAGCGCGGTACGCGGCTGGATGGACAGCCCGCCTCGGCGCCGCGTATCTGGGCGGCCTTGCGTCTGGTCGCCCAAGGCGGCAGCGCCGCAGGGCGTGAATCAGCCGCAGCAAATGGGCAGGCAAAGGCGTAGCACCATGGAACGCATCGGGTTCATCGGCATCGGCATCATGGGCGGCGCCATGGCGGGGCATCTGCTGGCGGCCGGGCATGCGCTGACCATCTTCAACCGCAGCCGCAACGACACGGTGGAAGCGCTGCTGGCCAAAGGCGCGGTGTGGGCGGCGTCTCCGGCTGACGTGGCGGCGGCCAGCGATGTCGTCATCACCATCGTCGGCTTCCCGCCGGATGTGGAGGCGACCTACCTCGGCGCCAACGGCCTGGTCGAGGCCGCGAAGCCGGGCAGCCTGCTGATCGACATGACCACCAGCAGCCCAGCCATCGCCAAGCGCATCGCGGCACAGGCGGCGGCACGGGGCGTGGCGGTGCTGGACGCGCCGGTTTCCGGCGGCGATGTCGGCGCGAAGAACGCCGCGCTGTCGATCATGTGCGGCGGCGACGCGGCTGCCTTCGCCCGCGCCAAGCCGATCTTCGAGAAGATGGGCAAGACCATCAACCTGATGGGTCCCGCCGGCGCCGGCCAGCACACCAAAATGGCCAACCAGATCGTCATCGCCAGCACCGTGCTGGGCACCGCCGAAGGCCTGGCCTATGCCCGCGCCGCCGGGCTGGAGGGTGGCGCCGTGCTGGCCGCGCTCGGGCCGGGGGCGGCGGGCAGCTTCCAGCTGAACGCGCTGGGGCCGAAGATGCTGGCCGGCGACTACGCGCCGGGCTTCATGGTGAAGCACTTCCTCAAGGACCTGGGCATCGCGCTGGAAGCGGCGGCCGAGATGCAGTTGGACCTGCCCAGCCTGGCGCAGGCGTGGCGGCTGTTCCTGAAGGTGCAGGACAAGCTGGGCGGTGAGCGCGGCACCCATGCGGTGTTCGGCATCTACGGCGCCGATACCAGCGCGTGACGCTTGGCGGCGGATGGTTTCAACTGTAATCATCCGCCATGCACCAGCCCGAGACCACGCCGCGCCAGAGCATCTGGTACAACTACCGCGTCTTTCCGTTTCGCCGCCCGGCGGAACTGGATGGCGCGGCCGGCATGCAGCCGGTGGTGGTGGTCGGCGCCGGGCCGATCGGGCTGGTCACGGCGCTGAACCTGGCGCGGTTCGGTGTGCCCTCCGTGGTGCTGGAAGCCGAGCAGCAGGTCAGCCATGGCAGCCGGGCCATCGTGCTGACCAGGCGCTCCATGGAGATCATCCAGCAGGCCGGCGTCGCCGCGCCCTTCCTGGCCAAGGGGCTGCCGTGGAGCGACGGGCGCAGCTTCTATCGCGGCCAGGAAGTGTACCGCATGGTGTTGCCGCACGACGCGGATGACCGCTTCCTGCCCGGGCTGAACCTGCAGCAGCAATACATCGAGCAATACCTGGTGGAGGCGGTGCAACGCAGCCCACTCATCGAACTGCGCTGGGGCTCCAAGGTCGTCGCCGTGCAGCAGCACGACGAACACGCGACGCTGCGGGTCGATACGCCGCAGGGCGAGTACGACCTGCGCGCCGGTTGGGTGGTGGCGGCGGATGGCGGGCGCTCCGCGATGCGGCGGCTGCTGGGCCTGCGGATGGAGGGGCGGGCCTATGCCGGCAACTTCGTCATCGCCGATATCCGCGCCGATATCGGCCTGCCGACGCAGCGGCTGTGCTATTTCGATCCCGAGTGGAACCCCGGCAACAACGTGCTGGTGCATCGCCAGCCCGAGGGCATCTGGCGGCTGGATTTCCGCCTGCCGGAAGGCGAGACCGCGGAGCAGGCGCTGGCGCCGGCGCTGCTGGCCGAGCGGATCGACAAGATCCTGGCGATGGTCGGCCGCCCGGTGCCGTGGGAGCTGGACTGGGCCACGGTCTATTCCGCCAGCACGCTGACGCTGGGTGAGTTCGTGCATGGCCGCGTCTGCTTCACCGGGGATGCCGCGCATCTGCTGCCGATTTTTGGCGTGCGCGGGGCCAATACCGGCTTGCAGGATTGCGAGAACCTGGCGTGGAAGCTGGCCTTCGTGGTGCGCGGCCTGGCGCCGCCGGCGCTGCTGGCCAGCTATTCCAGCGAACGCGTGGCGGCGGCGCGGGAAATCTGCGAGGAAGGTGGCAAGTCGACCCGCTTCATGACGCCGCCTTCCGCCGGCTTCCGGCTGATGCGCGACGCGGTGCTGTCACTCTCGCTGGAGGAGCCCTTCGTGCGGGATTTGCTGCACTGGCGCACCAGCCGGCCGCACAGCTACCACCACACGCCGCTGAACAGTTTTCTCGACGACGACGCGCAGTTCGGCGGCGGGCCGGCCTGCGGTGCCACCTTGCAGAATGTCAGGCTGGGCGGGGACGACTTCCTGTTCGACCATTTTCGTAGCGGCTTCCACCTGCTGGCCTTCGCCGGCGCCACGCCCAGCGCGGAGCAGGCGGCGATGCTGCGGAGCCTGCGGGAGCAGAAGGCGCCGCTGGTGCGGGTGCTGGTGGCGCCGCAGCCCACAGCTGAGATGGCGGCTCTGGCGGATGTGGTGGTGGCGGACCCGGGCGGGCGCATCGCCGGGCGCTATGCCGCACCGCCAGGCGCGGCTTATCTGGCGCGGCCGGACCTGCATGTCTGCGCCCGCTGGCTCGCCCCCGGCGCGGCGCAGGTCAACCAGGCGCTGGCGACGGCCTGCGGGAGGGTTGCATGACCGCGAAGAAGCTGGCCCCGGCGGAGCTGGAGGCGGTGTACGACCTGCTCTCCGAAGCCATCGACGCGGTGCCCGAGGCGCAGCGGGAGCTGTTCCTGGCCAAGCTGGCGCTGGTACTGGCCAACATGGTCGGCAGCCCCGGCCAGGTGGCGGCGGCGGTGAAGGCGGCGGCGGCCAATCTGGGCTAGAGCGCGGCGGATTGACCGGCCTGGCGCTGCATGCTGCGCTTGCCGCCATAAACGGAGGAACCGATCCATGCCCATCGCCCCCAACCAGGCCAAGAAGCGCATTGCCGCCAATCAGCTGGCGCTCGGCTTCGGCGTGCACCACCTGCGCACCAGCGCCACCGGCATGCTGGCCGCCGCCGCTGGCTATGACTGGCTGTTCATCGACATGGAACATGGCGCGATGAGCGTGCACGAGGCGACGCAGATGTGCATCGCCGCGCTGAACCAGGGCATCACGCCGATGGTGCGGGTTTGCCGTGATGCCGTGTTCGAGGGCACCCGCGCGCTGGACAATGGCGCCATGGGCGTGGTGGTACCGCATGTCGATACCGCCGCCGAGGCGGCCGAGGTGGCCAGCGCCTATCGCTTTCCGCCGGTGGGCACCCGCAGCTGGGGCGGCCCGCCCTTCGCCTATGGCATGAAGCCGCCGGCCGTGGCGGACGCCCAGGTGGAGCTGAACAAGGAAATCATGGTCACGGTGATGATCGAGACGCCGGAGGCGGTGAAGAATGCCGACGCCATCGCCGCCGTGCCAGGGATCGACGCGCTGATGATCGGCACCTCGGACCTGACGGCCAGCATGGGCATCGCCGGGCAGATTGGCCATGCCGATGTGCGTGCCGCCTATGCCGCGGTGGGCGCCGCCTGCAAGAAGCACGGCAAGACCATGGGCATGGGCGGCGTTTATGACGAAGTTTATGCCAAGGAATACATTGGCCTCGGCGCGCGGCTGCTGCTTTCCGGCAGCGACCACAACCTGCTGATGGCCGGCGCCACCGCGCGCAGCAAGTTCCTGCGCACGCTGGAGCCGTAAGCCTAAAGCCTGGTTCACGGCTTGCGGCGATTCTGCCTTAGCCGATCAGGCGCTACCTCTGGGTCAGACCGGCCACCGCCTGGGCGAAGCGGGCGGGGTCGGCGATGACGCGGGGCACCTTGTGCTGGCCGCCCAGCTTGCCTTGGGCGCGCATCCAGTCGTTGAAGCGGCCGGGCGGCAGGCAGGTGACGACGGGCGCCAGCAACTGCCCGCCGTCCCGGTGTGCGGCATAGTCGGCATTCAGCGCCGCAAGCTTCGCGTCCAATGCAGCGGCATCCAGCGCGGCCTCGGTCTCCACCAGCCAGTGGTGGTACCCGCGGGTGCCGGCGAAAACCGGGCCGACGGTGTATTCGCCGACACCCGGCGCCACCGAAAGCAGCGCGGCTTCGATCTCGGCGCCGTGCAGATGCTCGCCGAAAGCGGAGAGCTGGTAGCTGGTGCGGCCGGTCACCAACAGGCGGGGCGGCGTGCGGCTGACGAAGCGCACCGTATCCCCCAGCACATAGCTGAACAGCCCGGCGCAGGTGGTCAGCACCACCGCGTAGTCCTGGCCGGTCTCGACGGTCTCGACCCAATGGCGCGTCGGATTGTCGCGGCCGAGTTCCTCCAGCGGGACGAACTCGAAGAAGATGCCGCGGTCCAGGTTCAGCCGCAGGCCCGCACCCTCGGCGCCGTCGGCGGTGGCGATGAAGCCTTCGCTGGCCGGGTACACCTCCCGCGTTTCGCAGCCCGGCGGCAGGAAGGGGGCGATGCGGTCGCGGTAGGGCGCCCAGGCGACGCCGCCATGCACCAACAGTTCCAGCCGGGGCAGCGGCGGCAGTTGTTCCAGCAGCATCAGCAGCCAACTGGGCGTGCCGGTCAGCACGTGCACCTGCCCGGCCGGGGTTTGCCCGGCCAGGGCGGCCAGCTTGCGGTCCCAGTCGGCTTCCAGCGCCAGTTCGGCCGGCGGCCAGCTCCAACGGCGAAGCGTGCGCGGGATTTCGGCGGCGGCGATGCCGGAGAGGTCGCCCTGGCGCACGCCGGGCGCCACCTCCTCCAGCGCCGTGCTGCCGCCCAGCATGAAGGCCAGGCCCGCGAAAATGTGGCTGCCCGGGTGGTTGGCGAAGTGCCAGGCCAGCACGTCGAACCCGGCGCGGCGATTGGCGCGGACCATGTCCCGCGTCACCGGAATGTACTTGGTGCGGCCGCTGGTGGTGCCCGATGACAGCGCGAAATACGGCACCACGCCCGGCCAGGTGGCATCCCGCAGCACCGGGTAGTGCGGTTGCCACCATTCGCGCCAGAATGCTTCGTAATCGCGCAAGGGTACGCGGGCCTGATAGGCCGCGACGGTGTCGATGGCCGCGAAGCCGTGCGCCTGGCCGAAGCGGGTGCCGGCAGCGCGCCGCAGCAGCCGGTGCAGCACCCGCCGTTGCGCCGCCACCGGGTCCAGCCGCCGCAGCTGCGCCACCCGGGCGCGGGCCAGGGCGCGCATGATCGGCGTGGCGTCGAAGGGCGGCGAGGTCACCGTGGCCGGCCTAGGCCCGGGTCCAGCCGGGTGACGGTGGGGAACTCGGCGGCGATGGTGGCCGGGCGCAGCGGCATGCGGATGCCCTGGCGGGACTGCCACAGCGGCACCTGGTCGGCGAAGGCGGCGCTGCCGAGCCAGCCATCCTGCCCGCCCCAGAGGGTGAACCAGTTGGCATCGGGGTCCGCCATGTCGCTGACCTGCCGGGCCATGGAGCCGAAGGTGACCTCATGTGGGCCGGTGACCAGGCCGTGGCCGCTCTTCATCGGGGTCTCGCGGGAGCCACCGACCGGCTGATTGCCCAGTACGAAGCGGCGCCCGAGCAGCGGCAGGTTCACCAGCCAATGCGCCGTGCGCAGCCGGTGGATGTCTCCCCAGGTCCGGTACTGCGCGGCCAGCGGGGCGGCGGCGGCGGCGGCCTGGCGCAGCAGGGCTTCCCGGTTGGGCAGCGCGTCCAGGTCGCGCAGCAGGAAGCTGGTCAGCGCGCCCCAATTGGTCTCCGGCCGCAAGCCGCGAGCGGCGGCAATGGCGGGGGCGAGTTGGCCGAGCAGCAGCTCGAACACCAGGGGGGCTTCGGCGTCGGCGGCGTAGTCGCCGTTCCAGCCGCGCAGCCGGGCCAGCAAAGCGGGTTCCGGCGGGCCGCTGGGCAGGGCGTCCAGCCGGGCCAGCAGACCGGCGGCCAGCGTGGCGGCCTTGGGCGCCAGCGTGTCCACCTGCAGGGCTGCCAGGTCGGCGGGAGAAACCCGGGGGGTGGCCAGCAGCAGCGCGCGCAGCCGGCCAACGCGGTCGCCATCCGAGAAGACGTAGCCGACCGGCGGCGGGTTGGGCGCCCAGGCGGCCGGGTTCTCATTGGCGCTGGCCAGCACGCCGTCGGGCGGGTCGGTCACCTGCGGCAGGTCGCGCCAGTCCCACAGCCGGTCCCAGGCGGCGGCGGCGCTGGTCGGCAGCACCGGGTCGTGCGCGGGGAAACCGGTGCGGCGCGGCAGCACGGTGGCGGTGATACGGCCGATATGGCCCTGCGTGTCGGCCCAGAGGAAGTTCTGCGGCGAGACACCGAAACCATCGAAGGCGGCGCGGAACTCGGCGCTGTCCCGGGCCTTGGCGGCGCGCAGCAGGGCGGTGATCTCGTCGGTCGGCTCATGCCCGACCCAGCGCAGCGCCAGCACGTCGCCGGGCCGGGTCTTCAGCAGCGGCACGTCGCTGACCACCGGGCCGAACGGGCTGTCGCGCACCTCACGCTCGGCGTCGAACCACAGGCGCTGGCGGATGGTCTCGGTGCGCGTGCGCAGCTGGTCCGGCGGCAGGGCGGAGATATCGAACACGTCCGACGCCGCCGAGCGCAGGTTGGTGCCGCCCCAGGCGATGTGCCCGTTGCGGCCGAAGCCCATCACCGGCAGGCCAGGTACCATCATGCCGACGATGTCGTAGGACGGGCTGCGCATGCCCACCGTCAGCCACAGGTTCGGCAGGTTCAGCGACAGATGCGGGTCGCTGGCCAGCAGCGCGCCGCCGGTGGTGCTGTGTGCCGCGTCCACCGCCACGGCGTTGCTGCCGGCGCGGCTGTTGCCGGTGAGGATCGCGGCCAGCGCGCCTTGCGGCGAGACGCCGGCACCGGCCTCGCGCAGCCGGCGCCAGCGCTCCTCGTAGGCAGGGGTACCGCGTTCCGCCAGCAGGCTGAACAGGACCAGCCAGTTGATGTCGGTGCCGGCGACGCGGCCCACCGCCAGCATGTCCTGCGCGGTGATCGGCTCTCGCGCCAGGCCGAGCAGCCCGGCTTCTGGCGGGCGTGGGCCGTGCATGACCACCTGGTTCAGCCCGGCCAGGAAGGCGGTGACGAAGGCGCGGGTCTCCGGTGGCCAGGCGGCTTCCACGGCCGGGCCGGACTTGCCGAAATCCAGGATGCGCAGCGCGTGGTCGATATCGGTGGCGAGCGGGCCGGCGATTTCCGCCAGCCGGCCGCGGGCGATCTTGCGCATGATCTCGATCTGGGCGCCGCGCAGGTGGCCGTGGACGATGCCCAGCGCATAGGCCAGGTCGGTATCGGACTCCGCCTCGATCCAGGGGACCAGGTGCTGGTTCCAGCGGATGGTCACTGGGTTGGCCAGGCCTTCGACCTGGCGCGGCAGCGCGGCCAGGCGCTGGTCGGTGCCGACGGCGCGGGGCGCCAGCGCGGCACAGCCGGGCAGCATGGCCAGCAGCGCCAGCAGCAGCGCGGCGTTGCGTTTTATCGAAGAGGCCACTCGGCGAATCCTGTCCTGCGTTGCCCATCCTAACAGGACAGGCTTCAGCTTGGTGCAGAAGGCTTGAGGACAAGGGCCGCGACACCGGTACGCGGCATGGTTCTTGATAGTCCGGGTGCAGGAGAACCAGACCCTGCGCGTATTGCTTGTAGATAACGACCCGGAACGAGCTGCTGCCGTGCAGGCAGGGCTGGAGGCGGCTGGCTGCCAGGTGGTGGCGACCGCACCCGACGTGACCGGCCTGACCGCGCTGGTGCGCGACAGCGGCGCCGAGGTGATTGTCTGCGACCTGGACGACCCGTCGCGCGACGCGCTGGAAGGCATGCGCGCGCTGCATCGGGATGAACCGCGGCCGGTGGTGCTGTTTGCCGAAAAGGGCGACGCCGACCAGATCGAGGCCGCGCTGGAAGCCGGCGTGGCGGCCTATGTGGTGGAAGGGCTGGCGCCGTCGCGGGTGCGACCGGTGATCGAGGTGGCGATCCGCCGCTGGCGCGCCCACCAGGCACTGACGCGGGACTTGGCGGAGGCGCGGCAGACGCTGGCGGACAAGCTGGCGATCGACCAGGCCAAGCAGGCGCTGATGGTCCGCCACAAGCTGACCGAGCCCGAGGCGTATAAGCGGCTGCGGCGCATGGCGATGGACCAGGGCCGCAAGCTGGCCCAGGTGGCGGCCGAGGTTTTGCACGGAAAAGAGGCGAGTGGGGTGAATTAGCGTCAGTTATCGTTGTGATGGCGAAGTTTGCTCTCCTGACGCGCAAAATCCTGCTTGATCCCGGTTGGCTAAATCTGCTGCATTGCAACAGCGCCGTAGCCCTCAAGGACGGGGGTTGCAGTCAGGGCGCAGTTTCACCCGCGGTCCAAGGGCGGCCCGCAGCCCCGGTCTCATGACCGCAGGAGCCGCGCGTGAACGCCCATATCGAGGTGCCCAACCGCCCGTCTTCCCGTCGCAATGGCCCTGGCCTGCGGACGCTGCGGCTCGGCTTCGTACCGCTGACCGATGCTGCGCCGTTGCTGGTGGCCGAGGCCATCGGCCTGTTCGACAGCGTCGGGCTGAAGGTATCGCTTTCGGCCGAGCATGGCTGGGCGGCACTGCGCGACAAGCTGGCCTTCGGCGCGCTGGAAGCCGCCCACCTGTTGGGGCCGATGCCGATCGCGCTGGCCGCCGGGCTGGACGGCGTGAAGGCCGATGTCACCGTGGCCGCCGGGCTGGCCGCCAATGGCAATACCATCACCATTTCCAAGGAACTGGCCGAGGAAGTCGGCGCCTTCCGCTTCCCGCTCTCGGCCACCGCCTTCGCCGCCGCCATTCGCCGCCGCCAGGGCCGGGGCGCGCCGGAAGTGAAGCTGGCCGTGGTGTTCCCGTATTCCTCGCACAACTACCTGCTGCGCTACTGGCTGGCCAAGGGCGGGCTGGACCCCGACCGCGACCTGCGCCTGCTGGTGGTGCCGCCGCCGATGGTGGCCAAGGCGTTGCAGGATGGCGTGATCGACGGCTTCTGCGCCGGTGAGCCCTGGGGCAGCCATGCCGCGGCGCTGGGCGCTGGCAAGATCGCGCTGGCCACCGGTGATATCTGGCCGAACCACCCGGAAAAGGTGCTGGCGCTGCGCAGCGACTACGTGGCGCGCGAACCCGAGCCGGCCGCCGCCGCGACCGCCGCGATCATCGCCGCCGCCCGCTGGCTGGACGACCCGGAGAACCACGCCGAGGCGGTGAAGATTTTGCGCAAGCGCGTCTTCCCGGGGCTGGATGCCAGCACCATCGCCGCCGCCTTCGACGGCCGGGCGATGGATACCGAACTGCGCTACCCGCTGCGCTTCCGCAGCGCCACGCTGCCGCGCCCTGAACAGGCCGCCTGGTGGCTGCGCCAGATGCGGCACTGGGGCCATGTGCCGCCCTTCATCGCCGACGCCGCCGCCCTGGCGCCGTGGCGCCAGGATTTGTGGCGCGCTGCCGCCACCCGACTGCGGGAGGCCGAGCCGCCTGCCGCTCCACCACCCCCTGCCGACCTGCCGGAGAGCTTCACGTCATGACCATCACCCGCCGCAACGCCCTTGCCGCCACTGCCGCGGTCTTCGCCGCCGCCCGTGCCGCCACCCCGTGCGGTGCCTTCGCGCAAGGGTCCACCACGCCGGAAGTGAAGAAGGCGGTGCTGGGCTACATCGCGCTGACCGATGCCGCCGCGCTGATCATCGCCAAGGAGAAGGGCATCTTCGCCAAGTACGGCATGCCCGATGTGGAAGTCAGCAAGCAGGCCAGCTGGGGCGCCACGCGGGACAACCTGGTGCTGGGCGGCGGCTCCGGCGGCATCGATGGCGCGCATATCCTGACGCCGATGCCCTACCTGATCCACAATGGCCGCATCACCCAGAACAGCCAGCCGGTGCCGATGGCGATCCTGGCGCGGCTGAACACCAATGGCCAGGCGATCAGCGTGGCCGAGAAGCACAAGGCGCTGGGCGCGAAGCTGGATGCCAGCCCGCTGAAGCGGGTGTTCACCCAGGAAAGCAAGGTCGCCATGACCTTCCGTGGCGGCACCCATGACCTGTGGATTCGCTACTGGCTGGCTGCCGGCGGCATCGACCCCGACAAGGACGTGCAGACCATCGTGGTGCCGCCGCCGCAGATGGTGGCGAACATGAAGGTCGGCACCATGGACGCCTTCTGCGTCGGCGAGCCGTGGAACGACCAGCTGGTCAACCAGCGCCTGGGCTACACCGCGCTGACCACCGGCGAGTTGTGGCGCGACCATCCCGAGAAGTCGCTGGGCATGCGCGGCGACTGGGTGGCGCAGCACCCGAATGCGGCGACCGCGATCACCGCCGCCGTGATCGAGGCGCAGATCTGGTGCGACCAGGCCGCGAACAAGGAGGAGATGTGCGCCATCATCGGTCGTCGCGCCTGGTTCAACGTGCCGCCAGCCGACATTCTTCCGCGCAGCCGCGGCACCATCGACTACGGCGATGGCCGCAAGGTGGAAAACAGCCCGCTGCTGATGAAGTACTTCCGCGACCACGCCAGCTACCCCTTCCAGAGCCACGAGAAGTGGTTCCTCACCGAGGATATCCGCTGGGGCGTGCTGCCGCAGGACACCGACACCGCCAAGCTGATTGCCGAGGTGAACAAGGAGGCCATCTGGCGCGCCGCGGCCGAGCGTGCGGGCGTGCCGCATGGCGAAACCCCGCGCGGCACCAGCCGTGGGG
>CANBNK010000036.1 GCA_947371015.1 Acetobacteraceae bacterium
CCAGCGCGGAGTGGGCCACGATGCGCCAGGCCGTGGCGGCTGAATATGCACGGCTGGAGGCGCTGGCACGGCAGCGCGCCACCGCCGAGTCCACACTGGCCGCCCTGCTGACCCAGCAACCGCGGCAAGTACCACCCGCGGAGCCACCCGCTGCCGCCGAGGAGGTCGCCGCGCCGATGTCGTCGCCGCCTTTGACTGTTACTTCAAGCCCGCCACCACCGGCCGCAGCCGTAAGGCAGCCGCCCCGCAGCCGAGCAGAAGCGCGGCCAGAGGGGCGCGCCGAAGGGCGGGCCGAAGGCCGCGTGCAACTGCACTACCTCGCTGGTTCCGAGGTGGCCCGGCAGGCGGCCGAGGACGCTGCCGCGGTGCTGCGCGACGCCGGGGTGGAGGGCGTTGACCTGCGCGCGGCGCCGGACGTGCCGGAACATCGGTTGGTGCGCTATCATCGCGCCGGGGATGCCGGCATGGCGGCCCGGTTGGCCGGCCGGCTTGGTCGTGGCTGGGCTTTGCAGGATGGCCGCGGCTTCGACCCTGGCGGTACATCGCGCGGGCTGGAGATCTGGCTGCCGGACCGGTAGCCGTGCGCGGCCTGCCGCTTCGACAGCTAGAGCTTCGGCAGCACGGCGCTGAGCGGCCAGGGCAGCGGCTCGCCCTCGACCAGGAACTCGACCTCGGCCTCGTCCTCGCCATTCCAGGCACGTGACAGCACCAGCGCGATCACCGCCAGCCAGGCCGAATTGGCCAGGGTGGCGGAGACATGCGCCTGCAGGGTGCCGCGCTCATCATGCAGGCGGGAGACGTGCTCGGACCAGACATGCTCGCCGACGCTGCTCGGGCTGTCCGCACTGTCGGGTGTGGCGACGCGAAACAGTTCTCGGACGCGGCCATCGGTGCGGATCAGCCTGGCGATGCGCCAGGGTTCTTCATCGGCGTCGTAGGCGGAAAAGGCCGGCTCTTTGGGTTCCATGATCTTCTTTCTGGGCCGCCGCCACGGCCGAATTAAGGCTAGGCGGGTGGGGCGGCATCGAACTCGTTGGAAAGTATACCACGCGGTGCAATAAAGTCATATCGATTACGCGGCAGATAACGCGCCGTGCCGGGCTGCGCATGCACCTTGCCGTCGCGCATCACCACCTCGCCGCGGCGCAGCGTCGCCACCGGCCAGCCTGTCACCTGCATGCCCTCATAGGGGGTGTAATCGATGACGTGCTGCATCAGCGCGTTGGTCAGCGTCACCTGCTTCTTCGGGTCCCACAGCACCAGGTCGGCATCCGCGCCGACATTGATGCTGCCTTTTCGGGGTGCCAGCCCCATCAGCCGCGCCGGATTGGTTGCGGTGATTGCGACGAATTGCTCCAGGCTGATGCGGCCCTTGACGACCCCCTCGCTGAACAGGATCGGCAGGCGGGCGGCCAGGCCCGGAATGCCGTTGGGGATTTGGCTGAAGTTGGCGTCGCGCCCGGCGGCGGCCTTGCCGATAGTGTTATGGAAGCTGGAGCCGGAATGGTCGGAGGAGACCACGTCCAGTACACCGCGCCGCAGCATGGCCCAGACCTTCGCTTGCTCGGCTTCGTCGCGCGGGCTGGGGCTGCACATGAACTTGGCGCCCTCGAAGGCGCCGTCCTCCGGGTTGCTGCGGTCCATATGGGCGGCGGTCAGGGTCAGGTATTGCGGGCAGGTCTCGCCCCAGACCTTCAGGCCGCGGGCCTGGGCGCGGGCGATCTCTTCCGCTGCCTCTTCGCAGGACACATGGAAGACCTGGATCGGCTGGTCCACCAACTCGGCCAGGGCGATGGCGCGGTGCGTCGCCTCGCGCTCCACCACCGGCGGTCGGGACCAGCTATGGTACTTCGGTGCGGTCAGCCCGGCCTTCAGCAGGGCTTCGGTGCGCCAGTTGATGGCGTGGTAGTTCTCGCAATGAACCGTCACCAGCATGCCGTGGCGGCGGGCGGCGGCCAGCACGCGAAGGTACTGCGCGTCGTCCAGGTGCAGCGGGTCGTAGGTGAGGAAGACCTTCAGGCTGCGCAGCCCATCCGCCACAAGCGCCGGCAGTTCGTGCTCGAGCGCCAGGTCGGAGGCGTCGGTGATGATCTGGTGAAAGGCGTAATCCACCATGCCGGTGGCGCCGCGGCGCTTGTGTTCCCAGTAGCGCTCGGCGATGCCATGGCCCTTCCACTGCTGCACGAAGCAAACGACGGAGGTGGTGCCGCCGGCGAAGCAGGCCGCGGAACCGGAGGCGAAGCTTTCCTCGATGACGCTGCCATCGGGCATCTGTTCTTCCAGGTGGCAGTGGCTGTCCACGCCGCCGGGCAGTACCAGCAGCCCACTGGCGTCCAGCACGGTGGTCGCATCCGTGATGCGCTCGGCCAGCGCGACGATGCGGCCATCCTTCACCCCCACGTCGCAGCGCGTGGTGCCGAAGGCGCCCACCACCGTGCCGCCGCGCACCGCCACATCGTATTCAGCCATCGCCCATCTCCGCCGGAACCTGGCCGAGGGTGCCAGACTACGCCGCGGCGGTCACGCCCGCCCGGAAGCGGCGTGACGCCCGGAGCTGGTCACTGGGTCAGCCGTGCCGCCAGTTCGGTCAGCCCGCGCAGCGGCACGCTGATCCAGTCAGGCCGGTTCGCCGCCTCGTAGCGGATTTCGTAGGCCGCCTTCTCGACCAGGAACAGGTCGAGCAGCCCGGGTGCGATGCGCGGGGCCGTGGCGCCATAGGCGGCCAGAAAGGCGGCGGCGGCCTCCTGCTGCCAGCGCTCGGACAGGGCGGCGCGCCGCTCCGTCGGGGCCACGGTCGCGGTGGCGGAGGCCTCGTTCATCGTCACCACCGCGGCGGCGTAGTCGAAGCTGCGCAACAGGCCGGCGACGTCGCGCAGCGGGCTGGCCTTGGCGCGGCGTTCGGCAAGCGGCCGGGCCGGCTCGCCCTCGAAATCGACGATGACGGCATCACCTTGCGCGACCAGCACCTGGCCGAGATGGAAGTCGCCATGCACGCGCGTCATCGCCGCCCCGGTGGCGGCCTGGGCCAGGCGGCGCACGGCGGCCCGCAGCGCCGCAGCTCGCGCGAGCAGGAGCGCGGCATCCGCGTGGTCCTTCACCAGGTCCAGCGCCGGTTCAAGCTGTGCCAGCACAGCCGCCGCCCACGCCTCGGCATCGGCTTGGGTGGCCACTTCCGGGGAGAAGGCGGGGTCCTGCGTCGGCGACGCCAGGGCGGCGTGCAGTTCCGCCAGGCGCTGGCCGAGGGCGGCGGCAAAGGCCAGGTAGCCGGCGAAGACATCCGCCTCGGACTCATCGGTCAACGCCGCTTCATCGACGGCACGATGCAGCCAGTCCAGCGTCCACTGCCAGCCATCACCCTGGTTGCGCACATAGCCCTGCACCAGCATCAGGGTGCAGGGCTCACCGCTGGGCGAGACGCGCACCACCTCCCCCAGCAACGGCGCGGTGTTGGCAAAGCCGGCATCGGTCAGGTAGCGGGTCATCTCCGCTTCCGGATGGATGCCGGGGTTCAGGCGCCGGATCAGCTTCAGCACCATCGTCTCGCCAAAGATCAGCGAGGAGTTGGATTGCTCGACGGCAAGCCGGCGCACCGCGGGCGCCTCGGGCAGCGGCGTTTCCGTCAGGCGCGCGGTCGGGCGGAAGCAGATATCGCCTTCCAGCGTCGCCAGCACCAGCCGGGCCTGCAACGCGGCGATGATGGCGGGCGGCATGCGGTCGGCGGCGAAGGCATCCGTCAGGAAACCGATGCGGCGGCCCTGGCGCAGCCGCGACAGCGCGAGTTGCGCGGCAAGCGGCGGCACGCCGTCGACGTCCTCCACGCCCGCCAGCGGCAGGGCATAGCGCTCGGTGCGGTCGGCGAACTCCACCTGCACCTCGGCCATGACCACCGAGCCCTGCGAGTCCGGCAGGGTGGCGATGGATTGCAGCGTGACCTTGCCCAACTTGGCGTCCCTGGCGGCGAACCAGCGGCGCTTCGGCAGCCAGGCCGGCAGCACCTCGCGTTCCAGTTCGCGGCGCACGGCGTCGTCCAGGAAGTCCTTCACGCCGGCGCGCAGCACCAGGGTACGCAGGTCCGGCAGCGCTTCCGGGCTGGGCACGTGCCAGGGCGGCAGCGCCTTTTCCGCCGCGAGGACGAACCAGTAGAAGCCATAGGGCGGCAAGGTCAGCAGGTAGGGCAACTGCCCGATCGGCGGGAAGGCGGTACCGCCGAGCATCTCCACCGGCACGCGCCCCACCAGCGCCGACAGGTCCAACTCCACCGCCTGGGCACTGCGGCTGAGGTTGAAGACGCAGAGGATGGTGTCGTCCTCGTGCTCCCGCAGATAGGCCAGCACCTTGCGGTTGCCAGGGTAGAGCAGGCGCATGGTCCCGCGCCCGAAGGCGCGACTGCGGCGGCGCACCGCCAGCATCCGGCGTGTCCAGTTCAGCAGGCTGTGCGGGTCGCGCGCCTGCGCCTCCACGTTCACCGCCTGGAAGCCGTAGAGCGCATCCTGGATGGCCGGCAGCACCAGCTGCGCCGGGTCCGCCTTGCTGAAGCCGCCGTTGCGGTCGGGGGACCACTGCATCGGCGTGCGTACGCCGTCGCGGTCGCCGAGGAAGATGTTGTCGCCCATGCCGATCTCGTCGCCGTAGTAGATGACGGGCGTGCCGGGCATGCTCAGCAGCAGGCCGTTCATCAGCTCGATCCGGCGGCGGTCGCGTTCCAGCAGCGGCGCCAGGCGGCGGCGGATGCCCAGGTTGATGCGGGCGCGCTTGTCCGCGGCGTAGGTGGACCACAGGTAGTCGCGCTCGCGGTCGGTTACCATCTCCAGCGTCAGTTCGTCGTGGTTGCGCAGGAAGATCGCCCACTGGCAGCCCTCGGGGATGTCGGGCGTCTGGCGCAGGATATCGGTGATGGGGAAGCGGTCTTCCTGCGCGATGCTCATGTACATCCGCGGCATCAGCGGGAAGTTGAAGGCCATGTGGCATTCGTCGCCGGTGCCGAAATACTGCTGCGTATCCTCCGGCCATTGGTTGGCCTCGGCCAGTAGCATGCGGCCCTGGTAGTTGGCATCCAGCTTGGCGCGCAGCAGGCGCAGCACGTCGTGCGTTTCGGGCAGGTTCTCGTTGTTGGTGCCCTCGCGCTCAACCAGATAGGGCACCGCGTCCAGCCGCAGCCCGTCCACGCCCAGGTCCAGCCAGTAGCGCATGGCATTGAGGACTTCGCTCAGCACGCGCGGGTTGTCGTAGTTCAAGTCGGGCTGGTGGCTGTAGAAGCGGTGCCAGAAGTAGGCGCAGGCGACGGGGTCCCAGGTCCAGTTGGACTTCTCGGTGTCCACGAAGATGATCCGCGTGTCCGGGTATTTCTGGTCGCTGTCCGACCACACGTAGTAGTCGCGGTGGCTGCTGCCGGGCGGTGCCTTGCGGGCGCGCTGGAACCAGGGGTGCTGGTCGCTGGTGTGGTTGACCACCAGCTCGGTGATCACCTTCAGGCCGCGCGCATGCGCTTCGCGGATGAAGCGGCGGGCGTCGTGCAGGGTGCCGTAGTCGGGGTGGACGCCGCGATAGTCGGCGATGTCGTAGCCGTCATCCCTTCGCGGGCTGGGGTAGAAGGGCAGCAGCCACAGCGTGTCCACGCCCAGATCGGCGATGTAGTCCAGCTTTTCCAGCAGCCCGGTGAAGTCGCCGACACCGTCGTTGTTGGCGTCGAAGAAGCTCTTGATGTGCAGCTGGTACACCACCGCGTCGCGGTACCAGTGCGGGTCGCGCGGCGCGCTCATGCGGCGCCGGCGGGGCGCACGCGCCAGATGCCGAAGGGCGTGGCCGGGTCGAACCGCAGTACCTGTTGCTTGCCATGCCAGATGAACCGATGGCCGTGCATCAGGTCCTCGACATCCAGGCTGGCACCATCGGGCAAGCCCCACTCCCACAATGGCAGCTCGACGCTCGCCTGCTGCGGCTGGTGCGGGTCCAGGCTGATGCCGACCAGCAGGATATTGTCGCGCGTGGCATCCTCGCGGCGGAACCACAGCACCTGGTCATTGAAGGCATGGTGGAAGGCGATTCCTGTTTGCCGCTGCAGGGCCGGATTGGCCCGGCGGATGGCGTTCAGCCGGCTGATTTCGTCAACGATGTCGCCGGGTGCCCGCTGCGGGCGATGGCGGATCTCGTACTTGTCGCTGTCCAGGTATTCCTCGCGCCCCGGCAGGGCCGTCGCGTCGCACAGCTCGAAGCCCTGGAACACGCCCCACAGCGCACCGGTGGTGGCCGCCAGCGCCGCGCGGATCAGGTGCGCGGCGCGGCCGCCGGTTTGCAGGAAGGGCGGGTTGATGTCGGGCGTATTGACGAAGAAATTCGGGCGATAGACCGCGGCGATGTCGTCGGTGGCCAATTCACCCAGGTATTGCGCGATCTCGGCCTTGGTGTTGCGCCAGGTGAAGTAGCTGTAGCTTTGGGTGAAGCCGAGCTTGCCCAGGCGGTACATGACCTTGGGCCGGGTAAACGCCTCGGCCAGGAAGATGGCGTCGGGGTGCTCGGCGTGAATGTCGGCGATCAGCCATTCCCAGAACGGCAGCGGCTTGGTGTGCGGATTGTCGACCCGGAAGATGCGCAGGCCCTGGCCGCACCAGAACCGCACCACGTCGCGCCAGGCCAGCCACAGCGAAGGTATCGCACCGGCGCCGTAGAAATCGACGTTGACGATGTCCTGGTATTTCTTCGGCGGATTTTCCGCGTAGCGCAGCGAGCCATCGGGGCGCCAGTCGAACCACTCGGGGTGCTGCCGCAGCCAGGGGTGGTCCGGGCTGCATTGGATGGCGAAGTCGATGGCCACTTCCAGACCATGCCGCGCCGCGGCCCCACGCAACTCGGCAAAATCCTCAAGCGTGCCCAGGCCCGGCTCCAGCGCGTCGTGGCCGCCAGCTTCGGCACCGATGGCATAGGGGCTGCCCGGGTCAGCGGCGGACGGCTCCAGGCTGTTGTTGCGGCCCTTGCGGTTGGTGCGGCCGATCGGATGGATCGGCGGCAAGTACAGCACGTCGAAGCCCATCGCCTGGATATGCGGCAGCTGTTCGATCACGCCGCGGAAGCCGCCGCAGTTGCGCGGGAACAACTCGTACCAGGCGGCAAAGGCGGCGGCGGGGCGCTCGGCGTCCACCGGTATGGCGGCGCTGCGGGCGCGGAAGGGGCGGTCATCGGCGGCAGTCATCAGGCGCGTGGTGTCGGACGCCAGCAGGATGTGCAGTCGCCCGGCGCCATCCGCGTCGGCCAGTTGGGCGGCCGTTTGCCGCAACCCGCCACCGGCGCGGTCGGCAGCGCGGGCCACCTGCAGGCGGCCTTCCTCCAACTCCAGCGTCAGGTCCAGGCCGGCCGCGTGCTTCTTTTCCAACTCGTCGCGGTAGCTGGCGAAGGCGTCGCGCCAGGCCTCGATGCAGTAGAAATGGCGCCCCAGCCGTTGCAGCGGAAAGGCCGCCGACCAGCGGTCATTGCCCAGCGGTTGCAACGGTATCTGGGACCAGACCTCCGCCTCCGCCGGACGCCAGAGCAGCATGGCGGCCAGCTTGTCATGGCCGTCGCACACCAGGTCGCAGCCGACGGTGACGGTCTCCCCTATCAGGCGCTTGGCGGCGAAGCGGCCGGCGTCCACGGCGGGGGCTATCGCCTCGATGCCGATACGCGGGGAGGCTGCGGCCGCGAGGGCGCTTGCGGCAGGCGAAACCGGGACAGGGTCGGGGGCCGTCTGGGTCGCCGTGACATCGGCCCCCCGCCGCCGCTGGCGAGGCTCCGCCGCCAACCGGGCCGCGCCCGGCGATTGCGGACCGGCCAAGTTGCGGCCCGCCGCCGGGGCGTTGGCATTGGCAGCGGCCGGGGTGGCATCGGCAGGCAGCGGACATGCGGCGGCCTGCTTCGCCTTTGGGTCAGCGCCGCGCTTGCCTGCCATGCACCACCAGCCCCCACTTACCCACGGGGGAGCAACGCAGGCGGCAGCGCCGGGGGTGCACCGGGCTGCCGTTCACCGCTGCGCGAGGCGGCAGCCACCGCGCCCGGTCTGGGCGGCACGTTTCCAGCATGGAAGACTGCGCAGAATACAGGAGCCCTTGCCGATGCTGGACCCGGATTTCGACCCCGCCGCACATGTCGCCGCCGCCGCGCCGATGGTGGGGCTGAAGCTGGACGCCGCCCGCCAGGCCAAAGTGACGGCGGCGCTCGCCCTGGTGGTGCGCACCGCCGCACCCTCCCTGGCGGTGGCTTTGGCGCCCAGCGATGAGCCCGCCCCGGTGTTCCGGCCATGAACCCGGCGCTGGAGATCGGCGGGCGCATCCGCGCCCGAGAGATCACCGCCGTGGAGGTGGCGCGGCAGGCCCTGGCACGGGCGGAGGCGCTGAACCCCAAAGTCAACGCCTTCACCGCACTGCTGCCGGAACGGGCATTGGCCGAAGCCGCTGCCGTGGATGCGCGCATCGCCCGAGGCGAGGCGCTCGGCCCGCTGGCCGGCGTGCCCTACGCGGTGAAGAACCTGTTCGACCTGGAAGGTGTCACCACGCTGGCGGGCAGCAAGGTGTTGCGCAGCAACCCGCCGGCGGCGCGGGACGGCTTCCCGGTGCGGCAGTTGGCGGCGGCCGGGGCGGTGTGCCTGGGCGCGCTGAACATGGACGAGTTCGCCTATGGCTTCACCACCGAGAACAGCCATTACGGCCCGGCGCGCAACCCGCACGACCTGACGCGCATCGCCGGTGGCTCCTCCGGTGGCTCCGGCGCGGCGGTCGCGGCGGGGCTGGTGCCGCTGAGCCTCGGCACCGATACCAATGGCAGCATCCGCGTGCCGGCCTCGCTGAACGGGCTGTTCGGGGTGAAGCCGACCTATTCGCGGCTGTCGCGCCACGGCAGCTTCCCCTTCGTCTATTCGCTGGACCATGTCGGGCCCTTCGCCCGCAGCGTGGCCGACCTGGCCGCCTGCTACGACGCCTTGCAGGGGCTGGATGCCGAGGACGCGCACCAGGCGCCGCGTGCGCCGGAACCGGTCTCGGCCGGGCTGGGTGCCGGGCTGGCCGGGCTGCGCGTGGGCCAGTTGGGCGGCTGGTTCGGCACCCGGCAGTCCGATGCGGCGCGGCAGGCCGTGGCCGCCGTCGCCGCCGCGCTGGGCTGTGCTGGGGAGGTGACATGGGCGATGGCCCAGGCCAGCCGCGGCGCCGCCTTCACCATCACCAGCAGCGAGGGTGCCACCCTGCACCTGCCGACCCTGCGGACCCAGCTGGAAGACTACGAACCGCTGATCGTGGACCGGCTGCTGGCCGGGGCCATGCTGCCGGCCGCCTGGGTCAACCACGCCCAGCGGGTGCGGGCGCTGGCGGCGGCGCAGATGCGCCAGGTGATGGCGGATTGGGACGTGCTGATCGCCCCCGCCACCCCGGTTGCGGCCACGCCGATCGGCCAGGAGACGCTGGTGCTGGATGGCGAGACGCTGCCGCTACGCGCCTCCATGGGGCTGTTCACCCAGCCGATCAGCGGCATCGGCCTGCCGGTGGTGACGGTACCGGTGCAGCGGGCCGATGGCGTCATGCCCATCGGCGTACAGTTGATCGGCAAGCCGTGGACCGAGGCGCTGCTGTTCCGCGCCGCCGCCGCGCTTGAAGCCGCCGGGGTCTGCGCCGCCCCTGTCGCACCGGCCTTCGCCGCCGGGGCGGTGTGAGCGGCCCACGCTTCGGCCGGATCGGTGAGGGCGCCGCCGCGCCCGAGGGCGGCGAGAGCTTCGCCGAGCTGGCGGCGGCGGGCGGCGCGCGAGTGGAACGCATCGCCTCCCGCGCGGTGACGCAGGGCGACTGGTACGACCAGCCGCACACCGAGTTCGTGCTGCTGCTGGCGGGCGCCGCCCGGCTCGGTTTCGCCGATGGCACGGAACGCGCGCTGGCGGCCGGCGACTGGGCGGTGCTGCCGGCGGGGTGCCGGCATCGGGTGGCCTGGACCGACCCGGCCGGCGAGACCCTGTGGCTGGCGGTACACCTGCCGCCGGGTTGATCCGGCGCAAGGCGGCGGGGGCGCAGGGCGCGCTACGCAGGCCGCATGACCCCGCCGATCAGCTACGCGCTCGCCAATATCCCACGCTACACCAGCTATCCGACGGCACCGCATTTCGGCCCGTTGGAGCAGGCGACCTATCGCGGCTGGCTCAGCGCCGTGCCGCAGGCGTCGTCGCTTTCGCTGTACCTGCATGTGCCGTTCTGCAAGTCGCTCTGCTGGTATTGCGGCTGCCATACAGCGGTGACGCGCAGCGCCACGCGGATCGAGCACTATGCGGCGGCGCTGGAAGCCGAGGCGCGGATGCTGGCGGGCGCGCTGCACGGCCATGGCGGCATCGAGCACCTGCACCTGGGCGGTGGCACACCGACCGCGCTGGGCGCCTCCGCGCTAGCCAGCATGCTGCATGTGGTGCGCGAGGAATTCGGCATTCGCCCCGGCGCCGAATTGGCGGCCGAGTTGGATCCGCGCAGCCTCGATGAGGCAACGGTCACGGCGCTGGCCGAAGCGGGGCTGACCCGTGCCTCGCTGGGTGTGCAGGACATATCACCGGCGGTGCAGCATCGCATCGGCCGGGTGCAGAGCATGGACTGCGTCGCCGGCGCGGTGGAACGGCTGCGGGCGCATGGCATCGGCAGCATCAACCTGGACGTGATGTACGGCCTGCCCGGCCAAGGCGTGGCCGAGGTGCAGGCTACCGCGCGCTTCGCCGCCGAGTTGGGTGCGGACCGGGTGGCGGTGTTCGGCTACGCGCATGTGCCGTGGATGAAGCCGCACCAGAACGCCATCGACAGCGCCAGCCTGCCCGGCGCACTGGAACGCATCCTGCAAGCCGATGCGGCCGAGGCGGTGCTGGCGCGCGCGGGCTATGTCGCCATCGGGCTGGATCACTTCGCCCAGCCGAAGGACGACATGGCCCAGGCCCAGCGGGAAGGCCGGCTGCACCGCAACTTCCAGGGCTACACCACCGACATCGCCCCGGCACTGGTTGGGCTGGGCGCTTCCGCCATCGGCAGCCTGCCGGCCGGCTACGCGCAGAATGACCCGGACGAGCGGAAATACGTCGCCGCCGTGCAGGCTGGCCTGCTGCCGGTGAAGCGCGGCCGGGCGCTGACCGCGGACGACCGACTGCGGCGCGGCCTGATCGAGCAGGTGATGTGCGACTTCTCGCTGAACCTGGCGGCGCTGCCGCCGATGGTGCTGGACGAGGCGATGCCTGCCCTGGCGCGCTTGGACGCTGATGGCATCATCGCGTTGGACCGGGACTTCCTGCGGGTGACACCGGAGGGCCGGCGCCATGTGCGGCATGTGGCGGCTGCCTTCGACGCCTATCTCGGCACCGGCAGCGGCCGCCACAGCGCGGCGGTATAGCCCCGCCCAGGCCTGACGAGAGGGGCGCATGCGCCCCGCGTCATCACCGCGGCCAGCCCGACTTCCCTCGGCGTGTCAGCCCCGCAGTGCCGGCACCAGGCTGTGATAGGCCTGGCCATCCACTGCAACATCCAGCAGCACCGGGCCGGGGGTGGCGAAGGCTTCGCGCAGCGCTGGCAGCAACTGGTCCAGCGTTTCCACCCGTAGCGCCATGCAGCCGAAGCCGCGCGCCACGGCGGCGAAATCGGCACCTGGGTAGCGCATGCCGTAGAGCGGGAATTGGCGGCGGCGCTGCTTCACTTCGATCAACGCGATGGACGCGTCGTTGAACACCACAACCTTCACGTTGGCGCCTTCCTGCACCGCGGTGCCGAGTTCGCCGGCGCCCATCATCAGCCCGCCATCGCCGGTGAAGGCCAGCACCGGCTTCGACGGGTCCGCCAGCGCGGCGCCGATGGCATTGGGCAGCGCATAGGCCATGGTGGCCAGGCCGCGGGTGATGAAGAAATCCAGCGCCTGGCGCGTCGGCCACAGCGCCACCGCGGGCAGGATGTGCGCGCCGGCATCCACGGTTACGCGGGTGCCTTCTGGCGCCACCTGCATCGCCGCTTCCACCAGTTGGTGCGGAGCGATGCCGGTGCTTTCGGTGCGGGCCAGGGCGCGCATCGCCTCGCGCGCCTCTGCCACCTGCTCGGCGCTCCAGCCGCCGGGCAGCACCGCATCCTCCAGCGACATCGCCGCCTGGGAGAGGTCGCCGACCACCTGGGCCTGCGGCGTCAGGTAGGGCCGCGCATGCGTGTGGGTGGTCAGTTCCACCACCGGCGTCGTGGCATAGGCCCAGGCCTTGGGCATGAACTCGATGGGGTCGGCACCGTACAGCACGATGCAGTCGGCGGCGCGCAGCATCGGGTCCTCGGCGGCGCCGGAAATGAACGGGCCGAGCGCCCATTCATGCGTGTCGCTCAGCGCGCCCTTGCCCATGCAGGTGGCCAGCACCGGGGCTTCCCATTGGCTGGCCAGCCAGCGCAGCCCGGCGGCGGCGGCGTCATCCCGCGCCTGCAGGCCGGCGATGATGATCGGGCGCTTCGCCTTGGCCAGCACGGCGCGGGCGACGGCCAGCGCGGTGTCGTCCGGCGCCGACGGTTGCGGCGGCGCCGGCAGCGGGCGCTCCACGGCGGTGAATGGCGCGCGCAGCCGCTGGCCGACCATTTCCAGATAGACCGGGCCGGCCGGGGATGCCGTGGCGGTCGCCATCAGCCGGTCCAGCTCCGCCACCGGGTCGCCGGATTCCAGCACGCTGCTGGCCTTCACCAGCGGCGCCATCAGCGCCATCTGGTCGTAGCGCTGGTGGCTGACGTGGCCCATGTCGGTCTCATGCCCGTCGGCCAGCACCAGCAACGGAACGCGGTCCAGGCTGGCGCAGGCGATGCCGTTGGCGCCGTTGGTCAGGCCGGGGCCGCGCGTGGTCAGCAGCACGCCCGGCGCGCCGGTGATCTGCGCGTCGGCCATCGCCATCATCGCCGCGCCGCCTTCGGTGCGGGTCAGCACGTAGTGGATGCCGTGGCGGGCGGCGGCGTCCAGGATGTCCAGGCTGCAATCGCCGCCGGGCACGCCCCAGATGCGCTTCACCCCATGCTGGGCCAGCCGCTTGACGATGGCATCGGCGACATTGGTCATTCTGCGCGTATTCCTGCTTCGCGGGTGATCTGCGCCCAGCGCGCGATCTCGCCGCGGATGTAAGCGCCGAATTCCTCCGGCGTGCCGGTGACGATCTCGGCGCCCTGGCCGGTCAGCCGCTGCACCATGTCCGGTTGGTGCATGATGCCGTTCAGCGCCGTGTTCAGCCTGGCCACGATGGGCCGCGGCGTGCCATGCGGGGCGACGATGCCGAGCCAGCCGACCACCTCATAGCCGGGGATGCCGGCCTCGGCCACGGTCGGCACTTCCGGCAGCGCCGCCAGGCGGCGGGTGCCGCTGACCGAGAGCGGGCGCACCAGGCCGGCGCGGATCTGCGGGATTGTCGCCAGCGGGTCCGAGAAGGCGCTGGCCAGGTTGCCGGCAATGAGGTCGTTCAGTGCCGGCGCCGCGCCGCGATAGGGAATGTGTTCCATCTGGATGCCGGCCATGCGGGCAAACACCAGCATGCCGAGATGCGGCGAGCCGCCATTGCCTGGCGAGCCATAGCCGAGGCCCGGATGCGCGCGCACATAGTCGATGAACTGCGCCTGCGTCGTCACCGGCATCGAGGGATTGACGATGAGGATGTTGGCGAAGCTGACCAACCGCGCCACCGGGTCGAAGTCGCGCGCGGGGTCGTAGCCGGCATCGCGGTAGATCGCCGGGTTCACCGCCATGACGCCGATGGTACCCATCATAAGCGTATAGCCATCCGGCGCCGCACGCGCGGCAGCGAGCGCGGCGACATTGCCATTGGCGCCCGGGCGCGGGTCCACCACCACCGGCTGGCCCCAGGCCTCGGACAGCTTCTGGCCGACGCTGCGGGCCAGGATGTCGCTGGCGCCACCGGCGGCGCTGGCGACGATCAGGCGGATCGGGCGGTCCGGATATGGCTGGGCGTGGACGCTGCCGCTGACAAGCAGCAACGCAAACAGCAGGCGCTTCACCGCGGTTGCTCCAGCGTGGGCGAGACATCCGACAGCGTGACGCGCCGCATGTCGCGCGGGTAGCGCTTGTCGGCATAGGGCCGGCCCCGATGCATGGTGCAGCGGTTGTCCCACACCACCAGGTCGCCCACCGACCAGGTGTGGCTGAAGACGAATTGTGGCTTGGTCGCCTGCTCGGTGAGTTCGCGGATCAGCATCAGCGCTTCCGGCTTCGGCATGCCGTGGAGGCCGCCGATATGGGCCGACAGGTACAGCGACAGCCGGCCACTTCTCCGGTGCCGGCGCACCAGGCGCTGCGGCACCGGCACGCACTTGGCCTGTTCGTCCGGCGTGAAGTCATCGAAGCCAAGTTGCGCGCGGGAAAACATCAGCGAATGGTCCGCCACCAGCGGCAGCAGTTCGGCCTGCGTCTCGGCCGCCAACGCGTCCCAGGCGGCGCGCATGTCGGCGAACTCGGTCTCACCGCCGCTGGGCGGAATGACGCGGGCGTGCAGCATGGAATACTTGGCCGGGGTCGGCTTGAAGCTGCTGTCGCTGTGCCACAGCGCGTTGCCCAGGTTGTACATGCGGCGGCGGTCGTCGGCGGCCAGCAACTGGCCATCGGCGCCGAGGTTGGAGATGTCGTTCACCTGGTTGTCCGGCAGGCGGCGGCGCGCCTGGTCCACCAGGGATGGGACCCCCTCGACCTCACCGAAGTTGCGGCCGAAGGCGAGTTGCTGGTCGTCGTCGATCTGCTGGCCGGGGAAGACCATGACGGCGTAGCGATCCATTGCCGCCTCCACGGCCGCGGCCTGCGCAGGTGTCAGGGGGCGGCGCAGATCCAGGCCTTCGCAGCGGGCGGCGAAGACCGGGTGCAGCGCGGTGATGCGTAGGCCAGAGGCGGGTTGTTCCGCCTTCAGGGCTGCCGACATGCGTCGTTCCTCCGGTTTTATCTGGGCAGCCTAGCCCTGGCCTTGGGCGGCGCCTAGCATGTCCGGCAACAAACGGAGGAAGCACCATGCGGATACCCCGCCGTGCCGCGCTTGCGCTGCCAGCCCTGCTCGCCGCCCCCGCCGTGCGCGCACAGGGCATTCACATGGGCTTCCCACAACGCAGCGTCACCGTGCTGGTACCTTCCGCCCCCGGCGGCACGCTGGATGCGTTGGCGCGCTTCTTCGCCCAGGCGATGTCCCCGGGGCTGGGCAAGCCGGTGGTGGTGGAGAATGTCAGCGGCGCCGGCGGCCTGGTTGGCATGCAGCGCCTGGCGCGCAGCGACCCCGATGGCCATACCATCGCCTTCGGCAATATGGGCATCATGGCCACCAGCTACGCCCTGACACCTGAAAGCGGCTTCGACCCACGGCGCGACATGGCGCCGATCTCGCTGGTGGCGGACGTGCCGATGGTGCTGGCGACCAGCCCCCGCGGCCACCTGCGCAGCCTGCCGGAACTGCTGGCGCATATCCGCGACAAGGGCGAGCGCGCCACCTTCGGCACCGCCGGCGTCGGCACCACCAGCCACCTGGCACCGGCCTACCTGATGCACCTGGCGGGGCTGAAGGGCACGCTGGTGTCCTATCGAGGCTCCGGGCCGGCGATGAACGACCTGGCCGCCGGCGTGGTGGATGCGGTGATCGACCAGACCGTGACCATGATCCCGGGCCATCGCGGCGGCACCGCCCGCGCCGTGGCGGTCAGCGCGCCAGCGCGCATTCCCCAACTGCCGGATGTCCCGACCTTCGCCGAGGCGGGCCGGCCCGACTTCGACCTGGTGATCTGGAACGGCTTCGCCGCGCCATCAGCCACGCCGGCCCCGGTGCTGGCGCGGTTGCATGAAGCGCTGGAGGCCGCGCTGCGTGATGCGGCGCTGCAGGGCCGCATGGTGGAACTGGCCAGCACGGTGCCCGCCGCTGCGGCCCGCGGGCCGGTGGCCATGCGCGAACGCATCGCCGCTGACATCGCCAAATGGAGCGTGATCGTCCGGGATGCCGGCCTCAACCGCGAATAGTCAACTCCATAGCCGCGCCAGCGCGGCGGTCAGGTCGGCCGGGTCGTAGGGCTTGGCCAGCACCGGCACATTGGCGTGGCCCGGCGGTAGGCCATCGGCGCCGTAGCCGGTGGCCACCACGAAGGGAATGCCGCGGCGGGCCAGTTCATCCGCCACCGGGGTGGAGGTTTCCCCCGCCAGGTTGAGGTCGAGCACCGCCGCTTCGGGCAACTGCCCTTGCAGCAGCAGCAGGGCCTCCGCCACCGTGGCAACGGGGCCGACCACTTCGGCGCCGGCGTCCAGCAGGGCATCTTCCACCAGCATCGCCACCAAAGCCTCGTCCTCAACCACCAGGACACGCCGCCCGGAAAGCCTGGTCATGCCACCACTCCTTCACAACGGGGCCATTGGCATCAGCGTAACAACCACCCGCGCCCCGCGTCGATTCAAGCCGGTGGGTCAACGGCCACCGCAGGCAGACAGTGAACGGCCCAGGCAACTGGGTCCAGAGCGCATACTGAGACTGATATTCTTCAAAATGAAAGAACTCGGCCGTATCCAGCACAACCGTTGGTTTTGCGAGGTGCAGCGAGCCGAGCCCTCGCCTATTCGTGATGACGCCGGGGCGGCCGGACCCCGCGGCAGCGGCGGCCCGGCCTGGATATCGCCGCGCGTTCAGCCCCGCGCGACGTTGATTGCCTGCCAAACCCGTTCCGGCGTGGCCGGCATGTCCATGTGCTGAACCCCGAGTACAGACAGCGCATCAACCAGGGCATTCATCACCGCGGGCAGGCTGCCGGCGCAACCGGCCTCGCCGCAGCCCTTGGCGCCCACCGGGTTGGTCTTGCAGGGCACGCCATGCGCCTCGAAGCCGAAGTTCGGCAGGTCCGAGGCGCGCGGCAAGGCGTAGTCCTGGTAGCTGCCGGTCAGCAACTGGCCGTCTTCGCTGTAGGAAACCTGCTCCATCAGCGCCTGGCCGATGCCCTGCACGATGCCGCCATGCGCTTGGCCTTGCACCAGCAGCGGGTTCACGATGACCCCGAAGTCGTTGACCGTGGTGTACTTCACCACCTCGGTGTGGCCGGTGTCGGGGTCGATCTCGACCTCGGCGATGTGGCAGCCATTCGGGTAGGCCATCGGCGCGTCCTGGAACACGTGGCGCACGTTCAGGCTGCTCGGCACGTCGGCCGGCAGGCCCTGCGCGGCACGCAGCTTTTCGGCCAGCTCCATGATGCCGATCGAGCGATCGGTACCGGCAATGGTGAAGCGGCCGAGCCCGTCCGCCCCTTGGGTGAACTCGATATCGCCGACCGCGGCTTCCAGCATGAAGGCGGCCGCGGACTTGCCCTTTTCCACCACCAGGGCGGACGCCTCCATGATCGCGGCGCCCGAGGCCATCATGGACTTCGAGCCGCCGGTGCCACCACCGGCGATCAGCTGGTCGCTGTCGCCCTGCAATAGGCGCACCGCCTCAAACGGCACGCCCAGGCTGGTGTGCAGCACCTGCGCGAAGGCCGACCAATGCCCCTGGCCATAGTCCAGCGTGCCGGTGACGATGGTGACGGTGCCATCGGCCTCGAAGCGGATCTCGCCCTGTTCCTTCTGCGGCGGGGCGGTGCATTCCAGGAAGTTGCCGATGCCGATGCCGCGCAGCTTGCCCTGCGCCTTGGCCGCGGCGCGGCGGGCGGGGAAGCCGGCGTAGTCGGCGGAAGCCAGCGCCTGGTCCATGATCGCGCTGAACTCGCCGGTGTCATAGACGCTGCCGGACGGCGCTTCGAAGGGGAACTGGTCCTCTCGGATGTGGTTGATCCGGCGCAGTTCCACCGCGCTGCGACCCATCTCCTTAGCCGCCTGCTCGATCAGGCGTTCCATGTAGTAGTTGGCCTCCGGTCGCCCGGCGCCGCGATAGGCGGAAACCGGCGTGGTGTTGGTGACCACGCACCTGGTGTTCACCTCGATCAGCGGCGTGGCGTAGTTGGACTGGATGTTCTTGACGTAATTGCCGGTGGCCATGTGCGGGCCGACGGTGGCGAGATACGCGCCGATATTGGCGTAGCAGGTCAGCCGCACCGCCATCATCCGGCCGGCACCGTCGAAGGCCAGCTCGGCATCCACCTCATGGTCGCGGCCATGCTGGTCGCTCACGAAACTGCCGCTGCGGTCGTCGGTCCACTTCACCGGGCGGCCGAGGGTCTTGGCGGCATGCAGCACCGGCACGTATTCCGGGTAGGCGCTGGCCTTCATGCCGAAGCTGCCGCCGACATTGCCGGTGAGAATGCGGACCTTGTCGGTGGGCACCTTCAGCAGGTCGTTGGCCATCTGCCCACGCAGGCCGAAGACGCCCTGGCAGCCGACATGCAGCGTGTAGCGGCCACCCGCCGCGTCGTACTCGCCGATGGCGCTGCGCGGCTCCATGGCGCAGACCACCACGCGGTTGTTGCGGATGGACAGCTTCGTCACATGCGCCGCGTTGGCGAAGGCGGCGGCGACCTTGGCCGGGTCGCCATACTGGAAGTCCAGCACCTGGTTGCCGGGGATGTGGTCATACAGCTGCGGCGCGCCCGGCGCGGCAGCGGCCGAGGCTTCCGTCACCGCGTCCAGCGATTCGATGTCGAGTTCCACCGCCTCGGCGGCGTCGCGGGCTTCCAGCTTGCTTTCCGCCACCACGAAGGCCACGGGGTCGCCGACGAAGCGCACCTTGTCGGTGGCCAGCGACGGCCGGAGGATGCCGACCAGCGGGGTGCCGTCCTTGCTCTTCACCGGCATGGCGCATTTCATCGCGCCGTACTCGGCCAGATCGGCACCGGTGAACACGCCGAGCACGCCCGGCATCGCCTTCGCCGCCGCCGTACCGATGCCCTTTATGATACCGTGCGCGTAGGGGCTGCGCACCATGACGCACCAAGCCTGGCCTTCCAGCGCGATGTCATCCGTGTAGCGGCCGCGGCCCTGCAGCAGGATGGGGTCTTCCTGCCGGGTCACGGGCTGGCCGACGCCGAATTTCAGCCGGGTGGGGTCGAAGGTCTGGTTGGTATCGGGCATGAACTCGGTCCCTCGGTTGCTGCACTGCAAGATAAGCCAGCTTGGCGCATCGCGCGACCCCACGACCGCACGTTGAGGGCGGGGCGTTGAGAACACAGCGTTGAACAGCGGAGCAGGCTCAGCCAAGTTGGGGGCAATTCGCCGGAGGACAACGACCATGCTCCACCTGTCGCGCCGCGGCCTGTTGCTGGCCGGGCTGGCCTTGCCGACCCTGGCCCGCGCCGATGAATGGCCCAGCCGCCCGCTGAAGCTGGTGGTGCCCTTCGCCCCCGGCGGTGCCTCCGACCAGGTGGGCCGCATGCTGGCGGAGGCGCTGGCCCAGCGCCTGGGGCAGAGCATGATCGTGGAGAACCGCCCCGGCGCCGGCGCCACGCTGGGCGCCGACATGGTCGCCCGCAGCCCGGCCGATGGCTACACCCTGCTGTACGGCACGCCGGGGCCGCAGATCATCAACCCCAGCCTGATGAAGTCGCTGCCCTACGACCCCGCCAACGCCTTCACGCCGATCATTTCCATCATCCGGGCGCCGAACCTGCTGGTGGTGAACCCGGCCCTGGCGGCCCGCAGCGTGGCGGAGCTGATCGCGCTGGCCAAGGCGAAGCCGGGCGAGTTGACCTTCGGCAGCAGCGGCATCGGCGCTTCCTCCCACCTGGCGGGGGAGATGCTGAAGCACATGGCCGGCGTGGAGATGACGCATGTGCCGTTCCGCGGTAGCGGCCCGGCGATCCAGGAGTTGCTGGCCGGGCGGATTTCCCTGCTGATCGACACGCTGTCGCTGTACAGCGAGCATATCAAGGCGGGTACGTTGCGGGCGCTGGCGGTCAGCACGCCGGGCCGCAGCTTCCTAATGCCGGAGTTGCCGACCATTGCCGAAACGTTGCCCGGCTTCGACGCCAGCGCCTTCAACTACCTGGCGGCGCCTGCGGGTACGCCGGCCGCTGTGGTGACCCGGTTGAACCGCGAGATCAATGCCGTGCTGGCCGAGGACGGCTTCAAGCGCCGGCTGGCGGCGATCGGGCTGGAAGGCATCGGCGGCACGCCCGAAGACTGCGCCCAGGTGATAAGCACCGAGCGCGCCCGCTGGCGGCAGGTCATCACCGCCGCGAATATCAGACCGGAATAACGATATGCGTTTCTATTTCCCTGCCCTGCTGGCGCTGGCCGTCGCGGCGATGATCGAGGCCCGCAGCAGCGACCCGGGCCTGCGTCCGGCGTCCCGCTTCGGCGACCGATTGTTCATGGTGCTGGGCCGCGGCGCCTTCGTGCTGTGGCTGGCGCTGCTGGGCTGGGGGTTCTGGCAGCTGAACTGGTGGGTGCCGCTGGCCGGGCTTGTCGGCTCGCTGGCCATCAATGCGCTGGTGCTGCGCGCCGGGGTGATGCGGAGCTGGCCGGCGCTGTCGGAAGCACTCGCCATCGCCGGGGCGGCGATGGCGAGTGTCGTCCTGCTGAGCTGAGCCGGTGGGCGGCCTGCGCCCTTGGGCGCAAGCGCAGCCGACAGGCACGCTCAGCCCTGCGGCGCCAGGTGCAGCGCCACCACCTCGCCATGGGTGCCGGGCATGGCGGGGTAGCGTTCGCGCACGATTGGGTCGTGGCCGGCCACCACCAGCGTCTCGTCGCCGCCGGCCAGCTTCTTCGCGGTCTTCCAGCCCTGGGTCATGGCGCCCAGGTCGAAGATGATCGGGAAGGGGTTGTTGCGCTCCACGTTGCCGTAGAAATGCAGCGCGTCCGACGCCAACACCACCGGCCCGCGCGCGGTCTGCACACGCACCATCTGCAAGCCGTCAGAATGGCCACCGACGCCGTGCACGGTGACGCCAGGGGCCACCTCGCCCTCGCCTGAATGGAAGGTCAGGCGGTCGTTGTAGAGGTGGCGGATCATCTTCACCACATCCTCCACTTCGAACGGCACGCGGATGCAGTGCTGGCACATGTGCCGACCCGTGGCGAAGGCCATCTCCCGTTCCTGCAGGTGGAAGGTGGCGTTCGGGAAGGCGTCCAGGTTGCCGGCGTGGTCGTAGTGCAGGTGGGTGATGATAACGTCGCTGATCTGCTCCGGCTGGGTGCCGAAGTCGATCAACGCCTGCATCACCGTGCGGTGCAGCTTGCGCTCGCGCTTGGCCGCGGTGGCCTCGTCGAAGCCGCAATCCACCAGGATCTGCCGACCACCGGGGCCACGCAGCAACCAGACGAAGTAGTCGAGCGGGTTGTTCTCATGCGGATCCTCGACCGGCATGAGATAGCTGCCCTGCTTCGGCCGGTCGTGGTGGGCGTAGCGGATGGCGTAGGCTTCCCACATCTGGGGTTGCCGATTCAGCTCTCCGCGCCCTTCGGCGCTTCGACCATCGGCGCCCGTCACTTGTTGCCACCCAGCACGTCGTTCGCCAGCCGCTCGGAGAGCTTGGTCACTTCCGTGTGGTTATGCCCCGGCCCCAGCAGCGCCGCGGCACCGGCCCACATTTCCTTGCACAATGCAGAGAACGGCGTCGGCGTATTGGTGTCACGCCCGACTTCCAGTGCAATGCCCAGGTCCTTGACCATCAGCTCCAGGCCGAAGCCATCCTCGAAGCTGCGGTTCAGGACGTATTGCTTGAACTTCTTCTGGCTGGAATTGGTCATGCCCGAAGAAGCGTTCAGCACGTCCACCATCTTGGCGGTATCAAGCCCGAAGCGCTGGCCGATCAGCAGCGCCTCGATCCCCATCAGGAAGCCGCCGGCGCTGACCAGGTTGTTCAGCGCCTTCATCGCCTGGCCGGCCCCGATGCCGCCACAACGATGGATGCTGGTGCCCATGGCCTTCAGCAGCGCATCGGCACGGTCGAGATCCGCATCCGCGCCGCCGACCATGATGGCGAGTTCGCCGGTCTTCGCCCGCGGCACGCCACCGGAGACCGGCGCGTCAATCATCGCCACGCCGCGCGCTTCCAGCTCGGCCGCGATTTCCCGCGTCTTGCCTGGCTGGCCGCTGGTCATGTCGATGACCATGGCGCCCTTGGCCAGCACCGGCACGATCTGCGCCGCAACCTCGCCCACCTGCTTTGACGTGGGCACGATGGTGATGACGGCATCCATGCCGGTCGCCGCCTCCACGGTGGAAGCCGCGGCCTTGCCGCCGACCTCGGCCGCGAACTTCGCGGCGTGGCCCGGGCGGGCGTCACACACGGTGACATCGAAGCCGGCCTTCACCAGGTTGGCCGCCATGGGCCAGCCCATGTTGCCGATGCCGATGAAGCCGACCTTCTTGATGGGGCTGGTCATGGCCTACTTCTTCGCCGGAATCGCGCCTTCGCGCACCAGCACCTCATGCGCCGCCTTGAAGGCGTCGAGCCCGGCGGGAATGCCGCAATAGGCGGTGGCGTGCAGCAGCGCGGCCTTGATCTCCTCCACCGTGCAGCCGTTGTTCAGCGCGCCCAGCACGTGCAGCTTGATCTCGGGCGAACGGTTCAGCGCGGTCAGCATCGCCAGGTTGATCAGGCTGCGCGTCTTGCGGTCCAGCGTCGGGTCACCCCAGGCCCAGCCCCAGGCCCAGCTGGTGGTGGCGCGCTGGAACGTCATCATGAAGTCGTCGGCCTTGGCCATGCTGGCATCGACGTATTCGGCGCCCAGCACTTCACGGCGGATCGGCAGGCCCTTGTCGAACAAGGCGCTATCTTCTGACATCGGTCTTCTCCCGGGGTTTCGGTGGGTGGCGCAGGCTGGCGCCGCGGCGGCTTGCGGTCAACCGGTTCGGGCGCGCAAAATGGCCGCGAAACGGGAGGCGCGCGGCGATGTTCTTCGAAGGCTTCAGCCTTGAGACAGTGGAGGTGCGCGGCCAGCGCATCCGACTGCGCCGCGGCGGCAAGGGACCGCCGCTGCTGCTGCTGCATGGCAACCCGCAGACCCACGCCATGTGGCACAAGGTGGCGCCGGTGCTGGCGCAGCGCTTCACCTGCTACCTGCCGGATATCCGCGGCTACGGCTTCAGCAGCAAGCCGCCCGTGCAGCCGGGCAGCGCGCCGCATGCCAAGCGGGAACATGCCGCCGACCTGGTGGCGCTGATGCGGCACTACAGCCATGAGAGCTTCCGCGTGGTCAGCCATGACCGCGGCGCCCGCGTGGCGCATCGGCTGGCGCTGGACTTCCCGGCCGCGGTCGAGAAGCTCTGCACCATGGACATCATCCCGACGCTGGAACACTTCGAGCGCACCGACATGGCCTTCGGCATGGGCTACTATCACTGGTTCTGGCTGGCCCAGCCGCATGACCGGCCGGAGCGGATGATCCTGCGCGACATCGAAGACTGGTTCGACCTGCACACCGCGCGCGAGCCGAAGGACAAGTCCTTCTTCCACCCGGAAGCACGCGCCGACTACCTGGCGGCGCTGCGCCTGCCCGGCACGGTGAACTCGATCTGCGAGGACTATCGCGCCGCCGCCGGCATCGACCTCGAGCATGACCGCGAAAGCCGCGCCGCCGGGGTGAAGGTACAGTGCCCGCTGCTTGCGCTGTGGGGCAGCAAGGGCAGCATTCCCAAATGGTACGACGCGCTGGCGATCTGGCGGCAATACGCCGCCGGCCCGGTCAGCGGCGGCGTCGTCAATTCCGGCCACTATCTGGCGGAGGAAGCGCCGGAAGAAGTACTCGCGGCATTGGAGGGCTTCCTGTGAATCGTCGCACCCTGCTTGCCGCCGCGCTGGCGGCGCCCACGTTGGCCCAGGCCCAGGCGCCGGGCTTCCCCAACCGGCCGATCACCGTGCTGGTGCCCAATCCGCCCGGCGGCGGCACGGACTTCGCCGCCCGGCTATTCCAGGAGCCACTGTCGCGGCTGCTCGGCCAGCAGGTGGTGGTGGACAACCGCCCCGGCGGCAACGGCAACATCGCCATCCTCGCCACCGTGCGCGCCGCGCCGGACGGCCACACGTTGCTGATGCAGTACAGCGGCTACCACGGCGGCAACCCGGCGCTGATGCGCGATATCGGCTGGGACCCGCTGCGCGACCTGGCAGCGGTGGGCATGGCCGATGTGGCGCCGCACGGCATCTTCGTGGCGCCGGAGTTGCCGGTGAATACGCTGGCGGAGTTCATCGCCTATGCCAAGGCGCGGCCGGGCCAGGTGAACTACGCCTCCTCCGGCAATGGCAGCATCCAGCATATCGGTGGGGCGCGCTTCGCCCAGGCCATCGGCGCCGAGATGGTGCACGTGCCCTATCGCGGCGCGGCGCCGGCCCTGCAGGATGTGGTCGCCGGGCGGGTGCAGTTGTTCGTCACCACGCCGTCCTCGGCCATTTCCCTGGTGCAGGGCGGCCGGCTGAAGGCGCTGGCCATTGCCAGCCAGAACCGCATCACCGCACTGCCGCAGGTGCCGACCACGGCGGAGGCCGGCATGCCCGGCTTCACGGTGGATGCCTGGTTCGCCTTCTTCGCCCCCGCTGGCACCCCGGCGCCGGTGCTGGAAAAGCTGAACGCGGCCATGCGGCAGGTCGCTGCCGACCCCGATGTGATGCGCCGGGCGGAACAGGGCGGCGTGCTGCTGCAACCGCTGACGGTGGCGGAAATGGATGCGCTCGGCAGGCGCGAGGTAGCGGAGCTGGGCGAGACCATCCGCGCCGCGCGCATCACGCTGGAGTAGCTTGTTCGGTCGCGCAAACCCCGCCCGGGGTTTGCGCTACGTCAGCTCGCGGCAGAAATCCTGGATGCGGGTGCAGGCCTCAACCAGCGTCTCGGTTGACGTGGCGTAGCTGATCCGCATGTAGGGGCTCATGCCGTAGGCAGCGCCCTGCACCGCGGCGACGCGCTTTTCGTCCAGCAGCGCCTGCACGAAGTCGGTATCGGTGGCGATCACCTTACCGCCCTTGCTGGTCTTGCCGATGCAGCCAGCCAGGTTCGGGAACACATAGAAGGCGCCTTCCGGCTTGTGGCAGCTGATGCCGGGGGCGGCGTTCAGCATTTCCACCACCATGTCGCGGCGCTGCTTGTACACCGCCTGGCGTTCCTCGATCAGCTCCTGCGGGCCGTCCAGCGCGGCCGTGGCGGCGGCCTGGCTGATGGTGGAAACGCCAGCCGTGGCTTGGCCCTGCATGTTGAACATGCCCTTGAGCAGCTTCACCGGGCCACCAGCGAAGCCGAGGCGCCACCCGGTCATCGCATAGGTCTTGGAGACGCCGTTGACCGTCAGCGTGCGGTCTTTCAGTGCCGGCTCCACCTCGGCGATCGTGCAGAAGTCGAAGCCGTCGTAGATCATGTGCTCATACATGTCGTCCGACATGATCCACACATGCGGGTGGCGCAGCAGCACGTCGGCGATCGCGCGCATCTGTTCGCGCGTGCAGGCGGCGCCGGTGGGGTTGGACGGGAAGTTCAGCATCACCCACTTGGTCTTGGGCGTGATGGCCGCTTCCAGGTCCTCCGGGCGCACCCGAAAGCCGTTATTCTGCGGGCAGCTGAACTGCACCGGGGTGCCGCCGGCCACCTTGGCCATGTCGGCATAGCTGATCCAGTGCGGCGCCGGGATCACCACCTCGTCGCCCGGGTCCAGCGTGGCCATCAGGGCGTTGAAGATGATCTGCTTGCCACCATTGCCGACGATGATCTCGTCCAGGCTGTAGTCCAGGTGGTTGTCGCGCTTGAACTTGCGCTGGATCGCCTGCTTCAGCGCCACGGTGCCGCCCTGCGGCGGGTACTTGGTGTCGCCCTTGTTCGCCGCCGCATAGGCTGCCTCGATGGCGTGCGGCGGCGTGGCGAAGTCCGGCTCGCCCGAGGCCAGGCTCAGCACCTGGATGCCTTGCGCGCGCATGTCCCGCGCCCGCGCCGTCATCGCGGCACTGGCGGAAACCTGGACGTTGGCGAGCCTCTGGGCGAGTTCAGGCATGTTACTTCAGGCCAGTGCAGAAGCGCTGGATACGCACGCAGGCTTCCTTCAGCGCGGACTCCGCGGTGGCGTAGCTGATGCGGAAGTAGCCAGGGTACATGAAGGCGCCGCCGTGCACGCAGGCCACGCCCTCCTCCTCCAGCAGCGCGACGCAGAAGTCCTCGTCGTTCTCGATCTTCTTGCCGCCGGCGGTGGTCTTGCCGATGCAGCCCTGCATGGACGGGAAGACGTAGAAGGCGCCTTCCGGCTTGTGACAGCGCAGGCCGGGGGCCTTGTTCAGCTCCTCCACCATCATGTCGCGGCGGCGCTTGTAGGCGGCACGCATGACATCGATGTTTTCCTGCGGGCCGGTCAGGGCCTCCACCGCGGCAGCCTGGCTGATGCTGCTGGTGTTGCTGGTGGACTGGCTCTGCAGCTTGTCCATCTGCTTGATCAGGCTGATCGGCGCGCCGGCATAGCCAATGCGCCAGCCGGTCATCGCATAGGCCTTGGAGCAGCCGTTCATCGTCACGGTGCGGTCGCGCAGGCGGGGCTCCACCTCCAGGATCGTCGCCGGGCGGAAGCCGTCATAGGCCAGCTTCTCGTAGATATCGTCGGTGAACACCCACACATCCGGGTGGCGCATCAGCACGTCGGTCAGCGCCTTCAGCTCTTCCGCGTTGTAGGCGGCGCCCGTGGGGTTGCAGGGGTTGTTCAGCAGGAACCACTTGGTCTTCGACGTGATCGCCGCTTCCAGCTGTTCCGGGCGCAGCTTGAAGCCGTTATTCTCGTCGCAGCCGACGATGACGGGCTTGCCCTCGGCCAGCTCGACGATATCCGGGTAGGAAACCCAACACGGCGCCGGGATGATGGCCTCGTCACCCGGGTTGATGGTGGCCAGCAGCGCGTCGAAGATGACCTGCTTGCCGCCGGTGGCGACGATGATTTCTTCCGGCTTGTAGTCCAGGCCGTGGTCGATGCGGAACCGGTCGCAGATCGCCTGGCGCAGCGCCGGGGTGCCCGAGACGTCGGTGTACTTGGTCTCGCCACGCTCGATGGCGGCGATGGCAGCGTCCTTGACGTTGCGGGGGGTGTCGAAGTCCGGCTCGCCGGAGGACAGTCCGACCACGTCCTTGCCCGCGGCTTTCAGCGCCCGCGCCTTGGTCGTCATCGCGATGGTCAGCGAGGGCGAGATACGGTCGAGACGGTCAGCGGTGAGCTTCATGGCGGGCCTGCGGTTCGGGTCCTGCGTGCTTCGGGCGAAGCACCCATGCCCCGGCTTGATGGGTTCAGGGACCGATTCACGGCCGGCAGCGATGCCGCCTTGGCCGATCAGGCCCTGCGAAGGGGCCGGACCCTAGCCTCGAGAACCCCTGGTTTCAACCCGCTTTGCCCCTATCGCGGCCGGAATGGCTGGAATGACGATGCAGCATGGCGGCCGCCAACCCCAGGGCGAGCGCAGCCAGGGCCAGAATGGCGGCGCCCAGCGCGTTGATCTCGGGCGTCAGGCCAAGGCGCAGGCGAGAGAACAGCAGCATCGGCAGCGTAGTGCCGGCCGGGCCGGAGACGAAGCTGGCCACCACCACGTCGTCCAACGACAGGGTGAAGGCCAGAAGCCAGGCGGCGGCCAGCGCCGGCGCGATCTGCGGCAGGGTGATGGTGCGGAACACCTGGGCCGGCGAGGCACCGAGGTCAGCGGCGGCTTCTTCCAGCCCACGGTCCAACTGCGAAAGCCGGGATTGCACCACCACGGCGGCATAGGCGGCGCCAAGCGTGGCATGCGCCAGCAGCACCGTGGTCGCGCCGCGTTCGGTGGGCCAGCCCAGCAGGCCCTGCAACGCGACGAAGGTCAGCAGCAGCGAGAGGCCGGTCACCACCTCCGGCAGCACCAGTGGCGCCCCAGCCAGAGCGCCGAACAGCGCGCGACCGCGGAACGCCCGCTGTCGCGCCAGCACCCAGCCGACCAGGCCGCCCAGCAGCGTGGCCAGTGTCGCGGCGCCGAGCGCGATGCGCAGCGACAACCAGGCGGCCTCCAGCAGCCGCTCATCGGCGGCCAGGGCGGCAAACCAACGCAGACTGAAGCCGCCCCATTGGAACGGGATGGCGCTGGCCGAGAAGGCGTAGCCCACCAGCAGCAGGATAGGCAGCCACAGGAAGCCGAGTCCCAAGGCGAGCATCAGCCGGCTCATGGCCGGGTCTCCAGCCGCTGGAACAGCCGTATCGGCAGCACCAGCACCGCCAGCAGCAGCACTGCCAGCAGGCAGGCCAGCGGCCAGTCGCGGTCCTGGAAGAAGGCGCCCCAAACCGCGCGCCCGACCAGTTGCGCTTCCGGCGGCCCGAGCATTTCCGGCACCACGTATTCCCCGGCGGCGGGGATGAACACCAGCAGGAAGGCCGCCGCCGCACCAGGCGCCGCCAGCGGCAAAGTGATGGTGCGGAACACCGTGAAGCGCCCAGCGCCAAGGTCCGCCGCCGCTTCCTCCAGCCCGCGATCCAGCCGCAGCAACGTGGCGTAGAGCGGCAGCACCGCGAAGGGCAGGTAGGCATGCACCATGCCGAGCAGCATGGCCCCGCTGGAATAGAGCAGCGGAAGCGGTTCCTCGATCACGCCCAGGGCCAGCAGCACGCCATTCAGCCAGCCCTGGTCGCGCAGCAGGCCCACCCAGGCGGCCATGCGCAGCAGGAAGCCGGTCCAGAACGGCAGCAGCACCGCCAGCACCAGCACCGGCTGCCAGCGGGCCGGGGCGCGGGCCAGGGCCAACGCCATCGGAAATGCCAGTGCCAGGCACAGCGCGGCGGTGATGAACGCCACGCGCAGGCTGCGCAGGAAGGCAGCCAGGTAGAAGCCGTCCTCGGTCAGCGTTATCAGGGCCTCCAGGCTCAGGCTGCCCCAGGCGAAGGGTGGCACGCCCTCGGCCAGCGCAGCAAAAGCGATGACCAGCAGCAGCAGGCAGGGCACCGCGACGAAGGCCAGCAGCCAGCCGAAGGGAATGGCGCGCAGCATCACTCGGCCAGCAGGATATTGGCGGCGACCGGCCATTCCAGCAGCACCGGCACGCCCGGCGGCGGCACGGCGCGGTCGGCCGGCACCTGCACCCGCAAGGTCTGCCCGCCGGCCAGCGCCACGGTGCAGAGCCAGCCGGCACCCTGGTAGGTCACGCCGCGCAAGACGCCGGTCGCGGCATTCTCCGGCGGCAACTCGCCCTCGGCGCTGAGCGTGATGCGTTCCGCCCGCAGCGCCACCGCGGCGCGGCTGCCAGGCGGCACCAGCGTGGTGAGGCGCAGCGTACAGCCGGCGGCGGGGCAGTGCAGGAGGCCGTCGGTGCCGGCAACGCCTTCCAGCACATTGGCGCCACCCAGAAAGCCGGCGACGAAGCGAGTGGCCGGGCTCTCATAAAGCTCCTGCGGTGGAGCGCATTGCACCAGGCGGCCGGCTTCAAGCACCGCGACGCGGTCCGCCAACGCCAGCGCCTCCGCTTGGTCATGCGTGACCATGACAAAGGCGCTCCCGGTCGCGCGTTGCAGGGCGCGCAGTTCCTGCCCCGTCGCCTCCCGCAGCCCGGCGTCCAGCGCGCCCAGCGGTTCGTCAAGCAGCACCAGCGGCGGGCGTTTTACCAGTGCGCGCACCAGCGCCACCCGCTGCCGCTGGCCGCCGGAAAGCTGGTGCGGCCGGCGCCCGGCCATCGCCTCCAGCCCCACCATGGCCAGCGCCTGACCAACGCGGGCAGCGATATCCAGCTTCGGCAGCCCTTCCCGCCGCAGCCCATAGGCCACGTTGTCGAAGACGCTGAGATGCGGGAACAGCGCGTAGTTCTGGAACACCATGGCGCAGGGCCGCGCCTGCGGCGGCACCCCGGCCTGGTCGGCGCCGTCCAGCAACACGCGGCCGGCCTCCGGCGCCTCGAACCCGGCGATGACGCGGAGCAGCGTCGATTTGCCGGACCCCGAGCCACCCAGCAGCGCGACGAACTCGCCGCGTTCCATCGCCAGCGACAGCCCATCCAGCGCCAGAGTGGCGCCGAACCGCTTGCTGACGCCTTCCAGCGCTAGCAGCACGCTCACCGCCCGGCCCTGAAGCGGCTCCACAGCCGGTTGCGGGCGCGCTCCACCGCGGCGGTGGGCGTGCCCGGGATGAAGGCGCGGGCCAGCGCCTCGGCCGGCGGATACACGTTGGGGTCGTCGCGCACCGCGGGTTCCACCAGCGCGCGGCTTGCGGGCACCGCGTTGGGATAGCGCACCTTGCTGGTGATGCCGGCCATCACCTCGGGACGTAGCAGGAAGTCGATGAAGGCCTGCGCCGCCGCCGGGTTCGGCGCGTCGGCCGGTATCGCCAGCATGTCGAAGGACAGGTGCGCGCCGGCCGCCGGGGTGACGTAGTGCAGCACCACGCTGTTGCGGGCGCGGGCGCCGGCCTGGATGACATCGCCGGAATAGGTCAGCGCGGCGCAGATCTCGCCGGTGGCCAGCATGTCCACCAAGGCCCCGCTGCCGGGAATGGCGCGCAGATGCGGGCGGATCGCCAGCAGCGCCTGCTCGGCGGCGCGCAGGTCCTCCGCCGCGCCGCTGTCGGGGTCGCGCCCCAGCCAGCGCAGCACGGTGGGCAGCACATCGGTCGCGCTGTCCATCACCGCCAGGCCGCAGCGGGCCAGGCGGCGGGCATTCTCCGGCTTCAGCAGCAGGTCCAGGCCGCTATCGGCCGCATCAGGCACCAGGGCACGCACCCGGTCCGTGCGCAGCGCCAGCCCCACCGTGCCCCACAGGTAGATCGCGCCATGCCGGTTGCCGGGGTCCACCGCCGCCACCCGCGCCATCAGCGCCGGGTCCAGGTTGGCCAGGTTGGGAATGCGCTGGGGGTCAAGCGGCCGCAGCGCCCCGGCGCGGACCAGGCGGGCGAAGGTCGGCTCGCTGCTCGGCACCACCACGTCGTAGCCCGACCGCCCGGCCGAGAGCTTGCCCTCCAGCGTCTCCAGGCTGTCGTACACGTCGTAGCGGACGCGGATGCCGGTCTCCCGCTGAAACTGCTCGATTGCCCTGATGTCGATGTAGTCGGTCCAGTTATAGACATTCAGCACCGGCTGCGCGGCGGCGAAGCCAGGGACCAGCAGGGCAAGCAGCAACAGCAGGCGGCGCATTCTCGATTCCGGGCAAGGCGGTCCGCAAGGATAGCAGCGCGCGGGCCGGAAGCGGACTAGGCGCATTTTCCCTTGACTATAGGAATTTATACAGGTACCTCTGCCAAGCCAGCGGGCGAGCCATGTCCGCTCCCCCCCCCGCCCTCACCGCTCATCGGATCATCCGCCGCACTCGCCCCAGCGCGTGCGGCGCTGCGCGTTTGCGCTCCCGCTTCCCTTCCCCATGGCCGCGCCGCACCGGCGGGCCGCAACGCCGAGGCACACCCATGGCCTTTTCAACCGCCACCTTCGCCGCGCTGATCGAAAGCAACGGCTTTACAATGTGGCACTACGTGACCGCGGATACCCGGGCCACCGTCACCGGCGCCGGCTACTTCGCCACCGTCGCCGCCAGGCTGCGCGCCGGCGACCTGATGCTGCTGCAAACCGCCGACGCCATGGCCATGCTGCCGATCCGCTCGGGCCCGGCACTCGGCGTCGGCGTTACGCTGGACGGCGTGGTCGGCGCGCTGGCCACGGTGCGCAACGCGCTGTTCAACTTCACCGTCAACCAGTCGATCAGCGCCATCGTCCGCACCATCGTGCTGGCACCGCTGGCGGCCGGCATCGTGGTTGGTGGCTCCATCCCGGTCTCCGCCCAGGTGACGGGCGCGATCAGCACCGTGGTGTTCGGCATCTACGATACCAACGGCACGCTGGTGCCGCCGGCCATCACCGCCCCGGTCATCGGTGGCAGCGCCAGCGCCATCCTGCCCGCGCCGCCGCTGGGCACCAGCTACCGCATCCGCGCGCGGGACGGCAGCGTGCCGACCCTGGTGGCGACCTCCTTCGCCTTCAATGTCGGGCCGGACCTGCAGTTCCTGCTGCAGGAGGACGACAACAACCTGCTGCTGCAAACCGGCAGCGGGCTGAAGCAGTCCTGAGCCAAGCGGGAGACTGATCCACCCCCGCGGCAATACTGCCTCGGCCGATCAGGCTACCTTTCGGGAGACTGATTCACGGCCCGCGGCGATACCGCCTCGGCCGATCAGGCTCTCATTCGGGAGACTGATTCACGGCCCGCGGCGATACCGCCTCGGCCGATCAGGCTCCTGCCCTCCCCCCATCGCCAAAGCCGCAGGCCGGCCGGACTCAGTCCGCGCCGGCCTGTCGCGTTTCGCCCGGAACGGAGCCCCATGCCCGACGCACGCATCAGCGAATTACCGGCGGCGACCTCGCCAGCCGATACCGATCTCACCGCCCTGGTGCAGACCAGCGGCACCAGCCTGATCACCAACAAGGCGACGGTGGCGCAGTTGCGCGCCGCGGTGCAGGACGGCCGCAGCGCCCATGTGCGCGACTACGGCGCCAAGGGAGACGGCGCCACCAACGACGCTCCAGCGATCCAGGCCGCGATCAACGACCTGGCGACCAAGGGCGGCGGCGTGCTGCTGTTCGGCGCCAAGACCTACCGCATCGCCTCGGCCATCACCCTCTCCACCGTGGCGGTGAAGCTGCAGGGCCAGGGCTTCGTCGAGGGCCCAAGCCCCGGCAACGGCACCTGGCTGAAGGTGGACGCCACCGGCTTCACGCCCATCACCTTCAGCAGCACCGCGGCGCGCGGCGGCGGCATCGCCGATATCGCCTTCTTCCAGGCACATACCGCGACGCAGAACGCCAGCTGGGCGCCCACCAACTACGACTACCTGATCCGCATCCAGGACTGTCAGGGCGGCGTGGACATCCACAACGTCTTCCTGTGCTCGATCAACAAGGGCATCTACTGCGACAACTCCGGCCGGCTGGACATACACCGCCTGCGCGGCCAGATCTTCACTACCGGCGTCGAGATCGACGACTGCTTCGACGTGCCGCGGCTGCGCAGCATCCACTTCTGGCCGTTCAGCACCACCAACAGCTTCGTCATGGCCTATACCCAGGCCAACTGCGACGCCATGCTGTTCCGCCGCTCGGACGGCGCCTTCATCGACCAGGCCTTTGTCTTCGCCGCCCGCAGCATGTTCCGCTTCTCTGGCGGCACCCAGGGCGTGACCACCAAGTTCTACATCGGCCAGGCCTATGCGGACTTCGTGCAGTACGGCCTGCTGGTGGAAGGCGCTGGGACGGACGGGCTGATCGACAGCCTGACCACGCAGGGCCAGGCCTTCGGTTCCGCCGGCACGCCGCTGGCCGGTGCCGCCGGCATCCGCATCAGCGCGCCGAACTGCCGGCTGCAGGTCGGCAACCTGCGCTGCGACATCGTGCAGGACAATGCCATCCGGGTTGAGCAATACGGCAACCGGCTGGACATCTTCACGCTGCGTTGCGTCAACTTCAACAGCCAGGGCAATGGCTCCGCCGCCATCCATATCGCGGACAGCGCCACCAACGCCGCCAACCTGGTCTATCTCGGCAGCCCGCCGCTGCTGGAAGGCGTCACCGGCCCGCTGCAGAACAGCAGCACCAACGGCGTACTGGCCACCGGCACGCCACCCGGCAGCGCGGCGCGCCCGGGGCTTGGCGTCGGCAGCACCAATACCGGCCTGTTCCTGCCCGCCAGCAACACCCTGGCCGCCAGCGCCGGCGGCGTGGAGGTCATGCGCGCCACCAGTAGCGGCGGCCTGACCTTCGGTGCCGCCCCGGCCGGCCACGCGCTGGAGGTTGCCACGCCAGCCTCCACCGGCAACCGCGTACTGATCACCGGCGCCGTCACCGGCAGCGGCGCCAATATCCAGGCCCAGGGCAGCGACGCCAATGTGGCGCTGTTGCTGGCCGGCAAGGGCACCGGCGCCATCCAGGCCAGCAGCAATGGCGGCCTGACGCTGAAGCTGGATGCCACCGGCGCCAACCCGGTGAACTTCGTGGGCATTCGTGCCGGCACCGGCACCACGGCTGCCCAGATCTATGGCGCCGGCAGCGCCACGAATGTGGACCTACAGCTCAGCGCGCAAGGCAGCGGCCTGGTCCGCGGCCTCACCGCCCCTAACGCGGACAACTCCACGGCGGTCGCAACCACGGCCTGGGTGAAGCTGCAGGGCTATGGCACCGTCGCCAGTGTCGCCGGCCGCAGCGGCGCGGTCACGCTGGCCGTTGCCGATGTGTCCGGCGCCGCGCCCCTCGCCTCCCCGGCGCTGACCGGCACGCCGACCGCGCCAACCCCGGCCACGGTCGACAACAGCACCAAGATCGCCACCACCGCCTGGGTCATGGCCCAGGGCTTCGGCGGTTCCAGCGCCGTCACCAGCGTCGCCGGGCGCAGCGGCACCGTCACCTTGGCGGTGGCCGATGTCTCCGGCGCGGCGCCGCTGGCGTCGCCCGCCTTCAGCGGCAGCATCACCGTGCCCAGTTGGACCACGGCCACCCGGCCCAGCCCGGCAACGGTCGGCATGATCGGCTGGAACACCGACCTGGCCCGCTACGACCACTGCGTCGTCAGCGGTACGCCGGGCACCTGGAAGCAGTTCGTTCGCGTCGACGGCGACGGGATGACCGGCGCGCTGACCGTCAACAGTGCCGGCGGCGGCAACATCGCCCGTGTCGCCGGTGCCACCGCGGGCGGCGTGGTTGTCCTGGGTGTCGACAGCGGCAGCGCCGACGCCAATGTCAGTGTCACCCTCGGCAACCCCAAAGGCACTGGCGCCATCAGCGCGCAGACCGCCGACAGCACCGCCGCCGGCGGCAATGCCCGCGGCAGCAACGCGGTGGACTGGCAGCTCAGCCGCACCACGGCGGCGCAGGTGGCCAGCGGCAGCAATGCCACCATCGTCGGCGGTGCCAACAACATCGCCTCCGGCAACTTCAGCCTGGCAGCAGGGTCCGCCAGCACCGCCTCGGCCACCTACGCCGTCGCCCTCGGGCGCGGCAACACGGCGAATGCGACCGCCGCCCTTGCCACCGGCCAGAACGCCAGCGCGCACGCCCTGTACGGCGCCCGGGTCCATGCCGCCAGCAACATCGCCGCCACTGGCGACTGCCAGCTGGGCGACTACGTGCTGGGCGGCCGCAGCACCGCCGGCGTGGCGGTTAGGCTGACGGCCGACGGCGCGGCGGCAGGCAGCGCAAACATCGCCAACGTCCCGAACAACACCGCATGGGCCGGCACCATCATGGTGGCGGCGCGGGACACCAGCACCGGCAACTGCGCCCGCTGGCACATCCCGATCGGCCTCGGCCGCCAGGCCACAGCGTCCACCACCACGCTGGCCTCCGGCACGGTGGAGTTCTTCAACATCATCGGCACCGTCGCCGCCAGCGGCAACCTGGCCTTCAGCGCCGATACAACCAATGGCGGCCTGAACCTGACCTTCACGCCGGCGAACAGCAACACCTGGGACATCGCCGCGGTGATCCGCACCGCCGAAGTCCAGTGAGAGGAACCCAGACATGGCCCTGCTGAAGACCATCGAGATACGCAACACCGGGCTCAACGCCGGCTACTGGCGGCTGACCCATGTGCAGATCGACCACATCGCCGGCGTCGCCGAATTCCGGCTGCACGGCTACCCCGACCAGGCCGCACGCGAGGCCGGCAAGGCGCCGCTGCCCGCGCTGGACTACCGCGCCACGGTCGAGGACCTGCAGGTCAGCAGCCTGCACGCGGTGAGCACCGCGGCGTTCTACGCGGCTGCGAAGCTGCTGCCCGCCGCCGACGGCACGGCCTGGCTGGCCGACGCCCTCGACGCCTGATCCCCCTCCCCCTCGCCTCACGGAGCCTGCGATGTCCAACATCACCACCTATGCCCAGGACCTGCTGGGCCGCGCCCTCTGCGGCCGCGCCCCCGCCATGCCGACCCAGGTCTATCTCGGCCTCGGCACCGGTGGCGCCGATGCGACCGGTGTGGTCGGCGAACCCAGCGGCAGCGGCTATGCCCGCCAGCGCGTGACGTTCAGCGGCACCGGCGCCCAGCAGAACAGCAACACGGTCACCTTCACCTTCACCGGTGCTGTCGGCACCCTGGCCTATGCCGGCATGTTCGACGCCGCCACCGGTGGCAATGCACTGACCTGGTCGGCGCTGGCGCAGTCGGTGTCGGTCACTGGCGCCGGCACCGTCACCATCAACCCGGCCGGCCTCAGCCTGACGCCGACCTGACAAACGTCTGCCGCAGGCCCCCCGCTGGCCGGGGGCCTGCGGCAATCGCGCAATGATGTTCTTGACCCGGCATAGGAAAGAGGCATCTGCTCGTTCTCCAGCTAGACCCTGGCACAAAGTCCAGGCTAATGTTTCTACGAACGGAGAGCGCCTTGAACCCCTTGGACGCAACACGGCTGTCGGCCGAACTTCGTTCCGAAGAAGCTTGCGCGACCTGTGGCAGCCGCGTCGCCGGGCTGTGCAAGCCGATGGATGCCGCCTCGCTCGACGAAATCTCCGCCGAGGCTGAGCGCCTGACCCTGCCGGCCCGCAGCGTCGTCTTCCGCGAAGGCGACAGCGCCAGCCGCGTCTATTCGCTGATGACTGGCATCGCCAAGCTGACCAGGCTGCTGCCGGACGGCAAGCAGCAGGTGGTCGGCTTTCGCTACCCCGGCGACGTCATCGGCTACACCAGCCGCAGGGACTACTCGTTCGACGCCGAGTTGCTGACCGGTGCCACGCTGTGCCGGCTGGATCGGCCGAAGCTGGACAAGCTGCTGGGCCGCTTCCCGCAGATGGAACGCCGGCTGCTCGACCTGTGCGTGCAGGAACTGACAGCCACGCAGGAACAACTCGTCACCGTGGGCCGCCGCCCGGCTGAAGCCCGGGTCGCCGCCTTCCTGATCTCACTGCTGGAAGCCCGCCGCCGCCGCGGCAAGGTCGAACGCACGCTCGACATGCCGATGACGCGCGCCGACATCGCCGATTTCCTCGGCCTGACGCTGGAAACCGTGAGCCGCAGCTTCACCGCCTTCCGCAAGCGTGGCTGGCTGCGGGAGCCGGAGCACCAGAAGGTCGAGTTGCTCGATGTCGCCGCGCTCAGCGGCCTGGCCGACGGCACCGACGAGGTCTGATACCGGCGTCCCTGCCCACCAGCCGACTGCTGCTTCGTCGGCGCAGGGCCTCATTCCTTCCAGGGACGCTCCCGCCACATCGCGCGGTAGATCGCGTCCTGCCGGCGGAAATCCGCCAGCCACTCCGCGCCCGAGAGAAACCGCAGCGGCATGCCCTGCTGCGCCGCGCGCGCCTGCATGGCGGTGTCAGCCGCCATGTCGCGCAGCACCGCCTCGAAGGCCGCGCGAATCGGCTCCGGCGTGCCGGGCGGTGCGGCGAATCCGCGCTGCGAACTGAACACGATATCCATCCCTTGCTCGCGCGCCGTTGGGATGTTCGGCGCGCCGGACCAACGCTGTTCGCCCAGCTGCACGATCGGCCGCACCAGCCCGGCTTCCCACTCCGCCCGCGCATCCGTCATGCTGATGCCGGCGACCATGATGTCGCCGCTCAACAGCGCCTGGCGGATCACCGCGGTGCCGGTGAAGTGGATGGCATTGGCGCGGATATTCCCCAGCCGTTCCAAGGTCAGCATGGAGAAATGCGCGTAAGTGCCGATGCCCGTGGTGGCGAAGCTGGCGGCGCCCTGGTTGGCGCGGCCATAGGCCACCAGGTCGGCCAGGGTCTTTAGCGGGCTGTCGGCGCGCACGAACATGCCGCCGATGTCGTCCACCATGTTGCCGATCAGCGCGAAGTCGGTGAACAGGTAGGGCTCGGCGCGCTCGATCGGCAGCGTCACCACATTCGGCCCGGTCAGCACGCCGATGGTGTAGCCATCGGGCGCAGCCCGCCGCAGCTGAGTAAACCCAATGCCGCCGCCGGCCCCCGGCCGGTTGACGATGACCACGGGCTGGCCAAGCTTTTCCTCGAGCACGCGACCGAAGGCGCGGGAGGCGACATCGGCACCGCCGCCGGGGCCATAGGGCACGATGATGCTGATCGGCCGATCCGGCCAGGCCGCCTGCGCCGCGGTGGCGACAAGCGTGAAGATCGCAGCGGCAACCCAGCGGCGCATCGGCATTTCCTTCCCATGGCGTGCGATCGCCGGAGGCGGTATCGTCGAAAGGCGTGAATCGCACGCTCAAACCTTGTTGTCTGCAGACTGGCACAGCCGGCCGCACCCTGACAAACTGACCGCATGATAAAGGCAGCAATCATCGGCCTCGGCTGGTGGGGGGAAAGGTTGTTGGACGCGGCGCGTCCGGCAGCCGGGAAAATCCGCTTCGTTCACGGCGTCAGCCCGCGCCCGGCCATGCGCCAGGCGCTGGCCGACAAGCACGGGCTGCGGCTGTCCGCGACCATCGCGGAGGCCCTCGCCGACCCCGAGGTGGACGCGGTGGTGCTGGCCACGCCGCATTCCATGCACGCCGACCAGATCGTGCAGATCGCCCGCGCCGGCAAGCCGGTGCTGTGCGAGAAGCCCTTCACGCTGAGGCACGCCGACGCGGTGCGCGCGGTGCGCGCCTGCCAGAACGCCGGTGTGCTGCTGGGCATTGCGCATAACCGTCGCTTCCTGCCCGCGGTGGGGGAGCTGAAACGCATCGTGCAATCCGGCGCGCTCGGCCAGTTGCTGCATATCGAAGGGCATCTGAGCAACGAGAACTCGTCCAGCAACTTCGCGCCCTGGCGGCATGACGAGGACGAAAGCCCGGCCGGCGGGCTGACCGGCACCGGCGTGCACATGCTGGACTGCTTCGTGAACCTGGTCGGCCCGGTGAAGCGCGTGACCACGCAGCTGGTGAGTTGGAAGCCGGCGCCGGGCGCGCTGGACAGTCTTTCGGTGATGCTGGAATTCGCCAATGGCATGACCGGTACGCTGGCCATGATTCGTGCCACGCCACGCTATTGGCGCCTGCATGTCTTCGGCACCACCGGCAATGCCGAGAACCACGACGAAAGCCACCTGGCGCTGCGCCTTTCCGGCCAGCCGCATGAACGCCGCAGCCTGCCGGAAGTGGATACGCTGCAACTGGAACTGGAAGCCTTCGCCGATGCGCTTTCAGGCGGCGCGCCCTACCCGATCACCTACGACCAGATGATCGCCACCGTCGCGGCGTTCGAAGCCATCGTTAAGTCAGTGCAAGCCGGCGGTGCCACCGTGGAGGTGGCGCAGTAGCGCCCTGGCCAGCCAACGCCGCGTGACCCCCAACGCGGGGCCACGCGGCAGGGTGCTCAGTCTACCTCGTAGGCGGCGACCAGCGCCTCGCGCCCCGGCACGAAGTTGCGGTTGTTGATGCTGGGGTTGCGCACCGTGTAGTACCAGCTGCGCGCATACAGCGGGTTCTTCACGCTGCGCACCTCGTGCTCGAGCTTGAACAGCAGCTTGCCGGTGTCGAGGTCCACGATATCGACGAAGCGATACTGGAACTCGTTGTCCTCCTGGCTGATCAGCCCGCGTTCCTGCAGCTTGCGCCAGGGCCCGGAGAAGTTCACCAGCGAGATCTGGATGTGGTGGCCGTCGAACGGCGCCAGTTCCTTGTCGGTCTCGCGGAAGATCATGTCGACGCTGGCGCTGGCCTGCACCCGGGCGGCCGGGGCGCCGTCCACCGTCTCCAGCTTGGCCGGCATGTCCAGCATTTCCTGGTAGAAGCGGACGATGCCCGGCGCCACGCCCACCGGCACGTCGAACTGCACATAGGGCATGGCCTGATAGACGCGGCCGAACTTCTCCTCGTCCGGGCCATAGACGCGGTAGTGATTACCCCAGGGGCACCAGGTGTCCACATGGCTGCCGTGGTCTTCCCAGCGGAACTGCGTGCCGAGGAGTTCACCCTTCACCCGGTCCAGCCGCCACAGCAGCTCCTTCAGGTCTGGCACCAGAATGCCGGTATGGCCGCGCAGCACCTGCGGGTTGCCGCGCGGCAGGTGGAACTGCGCGTTGGGCAGGTTGACCCACATGTTGTCGACGCCGGTCATCAGATACGGGTCGCGCGTCAGCCCCAGGCCGCTGACATAGAAGGCCGTCGCCGGCAGCTGGCTGGGGATGGTCACGTTCACATGGCCGAACTCGACACTGTTGCCGAGGTCGCCGGTGCGGCGGTCCCACTGGTTGGTTGGCATGTCCATGGCGTTGCTCTCCCTTGGCTGGTCTTCGGTTGCACCCAGCTTCGCAGGCAGCGGGCGCGGCTTCAAGCGGCTGACTTGCCGGCATGCCCGGCGCACCGCATGCTCCGCCCAATTCTCTGGGGAGGACCGAGTGCGCGACGCGACCCGCCGTAGCCTGTTGGCTGCCGGCCTTGCCACCATGGCAGGCCCCGTATTCGCCCCCGCCTTCGCCCAGGCCGACTACCCCAGCCGGCCGGTGCGCATCATCGTGCCCTTCCTGGCCGGCGGTATCCTGGACCAGCTCGGCCGCCTGTTGGCAGAGCGCCTGGCGCGCCAGCTGGGCCAACCCTTCATCGTGGAAAACCGCCCCGGCGCCGGAGGCAACCTGGGCACCCAGGCGTTGGCCCGGGCGCGCGGAGATGCCT
>CANBNK010000037.1 GCA_947371015.1 Acetobacteraceae bacterium
GGCCCCGCCGCGTGCTGGAAGGCCGCGACCGCACCAAGGCCGGCATGACCGCCCCGGCCGAGGGGCTATGCTTCGAGTTCGTCCGCTACCCCGAGGAACCGGCATGGATCTAGCGCCGCCGCCGCGCCTTGCAGCGCGGACCAGGCCGCTCCACGCCCGCCCCGGCAACGCCATCATCCGAACCGGCACGGTGCGCCGGCACTTCGCCCCATCACCCGCCCGGCTGCCGCACCGGCCCGCCGGTAGGCTACCCGCCGGTCAGCTTGGCGACGAAGCCACCGATGAACACGCCCATCAACAAATCCAGCAGCACGAAGATCAGCGCGCGGCCACCGGCCACCTTCAGCGCCTCCTTCGCAATGAACCATTCCAGCCACAGCGCATAGCCAAAGGCGGCCAGCCCCAGCCCATAGGCCAGCGTCGTCGGCAGCCCCAGCATCGCCGGCACGGTCAACGCCAGCAGCATCAGGTACTGCACCACGTTGCCCCAGTTCCACGCGGCCAGGAAATGCGCCCATTCCTTGCCGCGCCCGGCGGCCTGCGCCATCGGCAGGCTGGCCAGGGCAAAGCCGACCCAGGCAAAGACATAGCCCACCAGCTCCGCCACCAGCCCGAAGGCCACGCCCCGCGCCGGCGGCGCCCCCGCGGACCAGGCCATCAGCCGCAGCGCCAGGAAGGCGGGCAGGCAGATGGCGGCCGCCCAGAAGCTACGCAGCACGCCCTGCGCGGTATCCTCCACCAACATCAGCCCATGCGGCTGGCCGCGCGCCAGCAGCAAGGCTCCACGCAAACCGGCCTGGATCACCAGGCGCAGCGGCGGCGGTGGCAAAGGTGACGCGCCGCTCAGCGGAAGGCTTCCTCAAGCACGCGGCGGTACAGCGTGGCCAGGTCGCGCAGCTCCGCCACCGGCACCGCCTCGTTCACCTGATGCATGGTGGAGCCGACGCCGCCCAGTTCCACCACCGGGCAGTAGTTGGTGATGAAGCGCGCATCGGAGGTCCCGCCGCCGGTATCCAGCGCCGGCTCCCGGCCGGTCACGCTCTCCACCGCCCGCTTCAGCGCATCCACATAGGCGCCGGGCTTGGTGACAAAGCTCTCGCCGGAGACGCTGACCCGCATGTCGTAGCGGGCCTCCTCGGCCTTGAGGGCGGCGTGCAGATGTTCCGTGATGCTGGCGCTGCTGTGCAGGTCGTTGAAGCGGATGTTGATCATGCAGCGCGCGGCGGCGGGGATGATGTTGTTGGCGGTGTTGCCGACATCGAGGCCGGTCACCTGCAGGGTCGTCGCCTCGAACCAGTCGCTGCCCTGGTCGAGCGGCGTGGTGGTCAGCCGGGCAAGCACCCGCACCAGCCGGTGGATCGGGTTGTCGGCGCGCTGCGGGTAGGCGCTGTGGCCCTGGATGCCATGGACGGTGATGTAGGCCGTCATCGACCCACGCCGGCCGATCTTCAGCGTATCCCCCAGCACCGCCTTGGAGGTGGGCTCGCCGACCAGCGCCATGTCGGGGATGTGGCCTTCGGCCTGCATCCACTCCAGCACCTTCTTGGTGCCATCGACGCTGGGGCCTTCCTCGTCGCCGGTGATCAGCAGGCTGATGCTGCCCGGGTGGGCCGGGTTAGCGGCCACGAAGTCGGCCACGCCCGCCACGAAGGCAGCGATGCCGCCCTTCATGTCGCAGGCGCCGCGGCCGTACAGCACGCCGTCGCGGACCTCCCCGCCGAAGGGACTGCCATTCCAGGCGGCCTCATCGCCCACCGGCACCACGTCGGTATGGCCGGCGTAGCAGAAGTGGGGCGCCCCGGCGCCGCGGCGGGCGAAGAGGTTCTCCACCTCACCAAACCGCATCCGGTGCAGGGTGAAGCCGAGCGGCGCCAGCGCCGCCTCCAGCACGCCCAGCGCCCCTTCGTCGGCCGGCGTCACGCTGGCGCAGCGGATCAGCGCCTGCGCCAGCGGGAGAGGGTCGGTGGGCTGGTTGCCGAGGCTCACAGGCCCGGCCTCGCGCGGCGGCGCGGCTCAGTCACGCAGCAACTCGTTGATGCTGGTCTTGGCGCGGGTCTGCTCATCGACGATCTTCACGATCACGGCGCAGTACAGCGAAGGCCCCGGCGTGCCATCCGGCAGCGGCCGGCCCGGCAGGCTGCCCGGCACCACCACGGAATAGGCCGGCACGCGGCCGATATGGATCTGCCCCGTCGCCCGGTCGATGATTTTCGTGGAGGCGCCCAGGAACACGCCCATGCTCAGCACGGCGCCGCGCTCGACCACCACGCCCTCGGCCACTTCCGAGCGAGCGCCAATGAAGCAGTCATCCTCGATGATGACCGGGTTGGCCTGCAACGGCTCCAGCACGCCACCAATGCCAACGCCGCCCGACAAATGGCAATTCTTGCCGATCTGGGCGCAGCTGCCCACGGTGGTCCAGGTATCGACCATGGTGTTGCGGTCAACATAGGCGCCCAGGTTCACGAAGCTCGGCATCAGCACCACGCCCGGTGCGATGTAGGCGCTGCGGCGCACCACGGCGCCCGGCACGGCGCGGAAGCCGGCTTCCTTGAAGCGGTTCTCGCCCCAGTCGGCGAACTTCAGCGGCACCTTGTCGAAGGCGCCGGACGCGGTGTCCATCGGCGCGCTGTCGGTCAGGCGGAAGCTCAGCAGCACCGCCTGCTTCAGCCATTGGTTGACCTGCCAGTCGGCGCCCAGCTTCTCGGCGACGCGGGCCTTGCCCGAATCCAGCAGTTCCAGCGCGGCCTCGACCGCGTCGCGGTCATCCCCGCGGGTGGCGGAGGTCACGGTATCGCGCCGCTCCCACAGGGCGGTGATGCGGGGCTTCAGCGTGGCAGCGTCCATCTTCGGCAGTCCTGGCAATTCCGGCGGGCCGGACCATGCCGATGCCTCCACCGACATGTCAACGTCGCGGCATTCATCCGGGATTCATCCTGGGGGCAGAAGATCACCGGCATGGATCAGGCGCCCTTCCCTGGCCGCGACGGCGACGCCGCAGCCAGCCTTCCAGTTCTGGCTCCCCCGCCACCGGCCGGGGCGCCGGCCTTCGCGGCCGGGGCGGATGCCGTGCGGCTGGATTCGCGGCTGCGCGGGGCACTGCTGGAAAGCCGGCAGCGCTGGCGGGACTTCGTGACCCTGGCCGCCGACCTGGTGTTCGAGACCGATGCCGATGGGCTGCTGACCTTCCTGGCGCCGGACCAGCTGCTGGGCCGGCCGGCGGAGACCCTGCTGCATCGCCCGGCGCGGGACCTGCTGGTGCCGGGCGGCGCCGACCCCTTCGCCCTGCGCGCGGCAACGAATGGCATGCGCGCCTGGATGCGCCGGCCGGACGGCCAGGCCGCCTGCTTCAGCTTCAACGTGGCGCCGCTGACCGATGCCGTGGGCCGCTTTGCCGGCCTGCGCGGCATTGCGCGGGACGTGACGATCGAGGAAGCCGCCGCGGAAGCCCAGGCGATGATGCTGCGCCGCGCCGGCGCGCTGGAGGTGCTGGTGCGCCGCGTCCGGCAGGAGGTGCTGGCGCCGCGGATGCTGGCCGCCACGCTGGAATCGCTGCCGCCGGTGCTGGGCTGTGCCGGCGCCGTGGTGCTGGAGTTCCCGCCGGGCCAGCCACCCATGGTGGTGCTGCGCCATGGCGACGAACCCGGCCCGCTGCTGGCCGCCGCCCAGGCGCTGGATGGGCCGGTGGCCGCCTTCGGCCCCGGGCCGGGCGGCGAGCATCTGGCGCTGATCCCGCAGCCAGTGCGGGGCGAGCCGCGGCATGCGCTGCTGGCCTGGCGCCTGCCCAGCGCCCGCGGCTTCGACGCCGAGGAACGCACCTTGATGGTCAGCCTGACCGACCTGGTCTTCGTGGCGCTGGGCAATCAAGCGCTGCAACGGGAGTTGGAGTTGCAGGCGCGGACCGAGGCGCTGACCGGCCTGCTGAACCGCCGCGCCTTCCTGGCCGATTTGCGCCGCCGGCTGGACCGGCATGAACGCGCCCGGCCCGCGGCCGGCCCCGCCGGGGCGCTGCTGTTCATCGACCTGGACAATTTCAAGCCGATCAACGACCTGCTGGGGCATGAGGCCGGCGACGCCGCGCTGATCGCCGTGGCCAACCTGCTGCGGGACCTGGTGCGGCCGCTGGACCTGGTGGCACGCATCGGTGGCGACGAGTTCGCCATCTGGCTCGAAGCGGTGGATGCGGAAGCGGCCGCCGGCCGCGCCGAGGCGCTGACCTGGGCCGGCGCCAACACCCTGCCGCTGCTGCTGCGCAGCGGGCCGACGGCACTGACCTTCAGCATCGGCTGCGCCCCCAGCCTGCCGGGCTTGGTTGAGACGCCGGAGCAACTGATCGCCCGGGCCGATGCGGCGATGTACGAGGCCAAGCGCGCCGGCCGGAACTGCTGGCGCCTGGACAGCCAGCCGGCGCCCGAGCCGGCGCCAATGCCGGTGACGGAGCCGCCGCCGCGATGAACACGCTGAGCCCCCGGCATCCGCCGGGCTACGAGCACGCCCGCCTGGTCGCCTTCCAGGGCGACGAGGAGGCCCGCGCCGCGCTGGCGGCCGAAGCCGCGACCGCACCCGAGATTCTGTACTACCTGGCTGGCGACCAGGCGGCGGGCGTGCGCCAGGCAGTCGCCGCCAATGGTGGCACGCCGCCGCTGGCCGACCACAAGCTGTCCTTGGATGCGCAGCCCGAGGTGCGGGTGATGCTCGGCCGCAAGCTGGCGGCGATGGCGCCCGGGCTTTCGGCGCATGAGCAGGACCGGCTGCGCAAGCTGAGCTGGGACACGCTCTGCACGCTGGTGGAGGACACCGCGGTGCAGGTGCGCGCCGCCATCGCCGATTCACTGAAGGAGATGCCGGACGCCCCGCGCGCGCTGATCCTGCGGCTGGCGCGCGATGCCGAGATGAGTGTGGCGGAGCCGGTGATCCGGCTGTCGCCGCTGCTGGACGATGCGGACCTGCTGGCGCTGGTCACGCTGCCGCCGGTGCCGGCGACGGTGGTGGCGGTGGCGCGGCGGCCCTGCCTGTCGGAAGCGCTGTCGGATGCGATCGTCGCCACCGCGGATGCCGGGACCGTGGCGGTGCTGCTGGACAATGCCTCGGCCTCGATCCGCGAGGCGACGCTGGATGCGCTGATCGCCAATGCCGCGACGCAGACCAGCTGGCAGGAAAAGCTGGTGCATCGGCCCTCGCTTTCCACCCGCTGCGCCCGGGCGCTGGGGGCGATTGTCGCCGACCAGTTCCTGGCGTTGCTGGCCGGGCGGGAGGACCTGGACCCGGACGTGGCGGAAACGCTGCGCGCGAAGGTCTCGGACCGGATGCCCGGCGGCGAGGCGCCGGCGCTGGCGGGCACCGAGGCGCAGTTCACCGCCGCCGCGGAGCGTGGCGACCGGGCGGAGATGGCCAAGTTGCTGGCGACCGCGACGAAGATGGAAGAAGCGGCGATTTCGCGCGCGGTGACGTTGCGCAGCGCGCGGGCGCTGGTGGCGCTGTGCTGGCACGCCGCCTACAGCCCCGCCGCCGCAGTACTGGCGCAGACCGTGATGGGGCAGTTGGCGCCAGATGCCTGCCTGTATCCGGGGCCGGAGGATAGCTGGCCCCTGGCACCGGACGAGATGAACTGGCAACTGGAATTGCTGACGTCTGTTTAGCCTCAGGCGCCGTCGTGCCAGAGGGACGCCTTCGGCGTGACGCGCGTTGGCGTTCTCGGGCCTGGCGGCCCGCCTGGGTCCACGCCGCGGCCTTCGCGTTCGCGGTGCGGTGGTTGGGGGGCTGCCGCCCCCCCTTCCCACTCAGCCCAGCGTGCGGTTTTTCTTCGTGCCCATGCCGCGCATGAAGCGGTCGCGGATCTGGGCCGGGTCGCGTTCGGTCTGTGCCTTGGGGCCCTGGCTATCCAGCTTGCAGCCGATGAAGTGCGGGCCATCCGTCGCCAGGGCGTTATCCAGCATGCGCTCGAACTCGACTTCGTCGGCGGCCCAGGCAGCAGTGGTCAGGCCGCAGGCGCGGGCGATGGCGACATAGTCCGCGTGCAGGCCCGGCGTCGGCTGGCCGCCGGTGATCTGGTAGATGCCGTTGTCGAACAGGATGATGATGAGGTTCTTCGGCGCCTGCGCCGCCACCGTGGTCAGGCAGCCCAGTTCCATCAGCAGCGAACCATCGCCTTCCAGCGCGAAGGTCTTGCGGGCCGGCTGCGCCAGCGCGACGCCCATGGCGATGGGAATCGCCAGCCCCATGCTGCCGAGCATGTAGAAGTTCTGCGGGCGGTGGCCGGCAGCCCACAGGTCGAAGTTGCTGTGGCCGATGCCGCCGATGACGGCTTCTTCCTGCTTCAGCTTGGCGACCAGCCGGGTGGTAAGGTCGAAGCGGTACATCCGCTTCAGGTTGTGCGTGGTCCCGCTCATCGTGCGACTACCTTGCCGCCGGTCAGCAGCGGAGAAAGGATCAGCGCCGCCGGCGCCTGGGTCATGATGGCCTGGCGCAGGGTGCGGTCCACGATCATCTCGCATTCATCCAGGCGGGAGACGGTGTGGTGCTCCATCGCGAGAGAATCCAGGATAGGACGCATCGTGCGGCAGACTGCGGCCTGGCCGACGTTGAACTCGCCCAGCGTGCCGCGTTCGCTGATCATCATCATGACCGGAATCTGGAAGGCGCAGGGCAGGCTGGCCAGCACGTTCGGCAGCGTGGCAAAGCCGGAAGTCTGCATCAGCAGGATGCCGCGCAGCCCCGCCATCCAGGCGCCGGAGAGGATGCCGACGGCTTCCTCCTCCCGCGCCGTGGCGAAGCAGGTAAAGTAGGGGTCGGCATGCAGCGCCTGGATCAGCGGCTTCAGCACGTTGTCAGGCACGTAGGTGATGAGCTTCACCTCGTTGGCCTTGAACACGTTCAGCACGATCTCGTGCCACGGCGGTAGGGTTTCGGTCACAGCATCATTCCACGGAAATCTTGGCCTGTTCTATCACGCTGCGCCACTTTGGCACCTCCACCCGGACGCGATCGGCCAACTCCTCCGGCCCGCCATCCAACGCGGTGAGCCCGGCGATGCGGAAGCGCTGCTGCATCTCCGGCCGGCGGACCAGTTGGCGCACCGCGGCGGCGACCTTCTCCACCACCGCCCGCGGCGTGCCGGCGGGGGCATAGAGCGCGTTGAAGGTCTCGCTCTCGGCATCAGGCACGCCGGATTCGCGCGCCGTGGGCACGTCGGCCATGTCGGGGTGGCGGGTGGCGCCGGTCTGCAAAACCAGCTTCAGCGAGCCGTTGCGGGTGGCAATTTCCACCTGGCCGCCCTGGCTGGCGATGATGACCTGGGTGCTGCCCGAGAGAATGGACTGCACCGCCGGGCCGGCGCCGGCGAAGGGCACAAGCTGCAGCGGCATGTTGCTGCGCAGCTTCAATACCTCGGCCGCCAGATGCGGCGTGGTGCCGATGCCCGGCAGCGCGCAGTTCCACTTGTCGGGCTCCGCCTTCACCCGGGCCACCAGCTCCGCATAGGTGTTGATGCCGAGATCGCTGCGGACCGCGCAGATATTGGGCGAGGCGCCAAGCAGCGCGACCGGGGCGAAGTCGCGGAAGGGGTCATACGGCGCGTTACGGTACAGGCTGGAATTGACCACGAAGACCGAGGAGGCCACGAGCATGGTGTAGCCATCGGCTGGGGCGCGGGCGACCACGCCGATGCCGATATTGCCGCCGGCGCCACCGCGGTTTTCAACCACCACGTTGCGGCCAAGGATGTCCGCCACGCCCTGCGCGACCAGGCGCGCCGAGGTATCGGTGGAGCCACCGGGCGGGAAGCAGACCACGAAGGTGACGTTGCGCTCCGGCCAGGCGCCTTGGCCCAGCGCAGGCGTGGCCAGCAGGCCGGCGGCGGCACCCAGCAGAGGGCGGCGGCCGAGGCCGCGTTGCGTATCAGAGCTCATGATTTCCTCCTGCCGTGTCGCCCGGCCGATGGCGGTTTATAGCCGCCGCTTGGCCGGGCTGGCGAGAGGCTCAGCGCGTGATCCACCCAGGTTTACGCCGCGGGCGGCCTGCGCCCCGCGCGGCGCGGGCGCTATGCCGCCGGGGCGGGGCTTTCATGCGTTGGGAAGTTCAGTTCCACGCCAACGCCGTCAGGGTCGTAGCAGAAGATCTGCGTGTTGCCGTCGCGCGGCAGCAGCTGCTCGCGGAACTCGACGCCGGAGGCCTGCAGGCGGGCGCGCACGCCCGGCAGGTCGGAGCAACCGAAGGCGATGTGGTCGAGCTGGCCGGTCGGGCCGGTCTTGCGCGCGGGCTTGGCTTCGTCGCCCTTCCGCGGCCCGATCAGGTGCACGGTCGGCGCGCCGGCAGACCACAGCCAGTAGCCCGGGAAGCTCAGCGGCGGACGGTAGCCGACCTCAAGCCCCAGGGCATTCACGTAGAAATCCTTGGTCGCCTCGAGGTCCACCGGGCAGATGGTGTAGTGTTGCAGCATGTGGAGTGGCATGGCGTTTTCCCCTTTTCTTGGTTTTCAGATGAAGCGGGCAGCGACGCTGAGACCGAGGAAGTGTTGTCCGCAGGTCTCGATATGGCCGGTGCGGCCTTGGATCTGCTGGGCCGAGGCGTGGATGTCGCGCATCCGACGCTCGAACGGGTTGGAGGCGAAGATCGCGGTGGCGCCAGCCTCATGATAGGCGAACTCGGCGACTTCCTTGGCGCGCTTGATGGCGCTGGTGGTGGCCAGTCGCATCATCACCTTGTTGTCCAGGTCGAGGCTGCCGGTGGCGGCGATGCAGGCCTCGCCGTCCTTGATCGTCTCCAGCACGAAGGCGCGGGCGCTGCGCAGCTTGGCCTCGTTCTCGGCCACCAGGTGGTGCATCACCGGGCTGTCGCGCAGCGTGCGGGCGGTGTGGGAGGGGGTCTTGGACTGGGCCAGCGCCTTGAGGTCGTCCAGCATGGCCCGCGCGATGCCCATGGAGACCGCGGCGAACCCGCAGGAAAAAGCCGAGGTGGTGGAGAACCGATAAAAGGGCAGGTCGATGGTGCGGTTCTCGTCCAGGTCGCGCTGCACGCTGAAGGCGTCCGGCACGAAGAGGTCGGTGAGCGTATAGTGGTCGCTGCCGGTGGCGCGCAGGCCGACGACATTCCAGTTGCTCGTCCAGTTGAGCTGGGCCTGCGGGATCAGCATGGTTCGCTCGACCAGCTTGCCGCTGGCGTCCTTCAGGAGCGAGCCGTCGGGCAGCTCGATGTTGCAATGCGCGCCCATATAGGTGGCGTGGTGCCCGCCACTGCCGAACCCCCACTTACCGGTTACGCGATAGCCACCGGGCACCACTTTGGCGCGGCTTTCAAGCATGAAGCCCCAGGCCAGCACGCCGCGGGGGTTGTCGACCCAGATCGTTGCCTGGGTTTCCGGCGGGAGGTAGCCGGCGGCCATGGAACAGCCGCTGGCCTGGCCGACGCACCAGGCGGACGAGGCATCGGCGCCGGCGAGGGTTTCCATGAAGCGGACGAAGGTGGAAAGGTCGGCGCCGTAGCCGCCGAGGTGCTTCGGCAGCAGCACGCGGTACAGGCTGCGGTCGTGCAGGGCTTCCAGCACCGTGGGCGTCAACTGGCCCAGGGCTTCGTTCTTCGGTGCCTCGGCGCGCAGCAGGGGCGCGATCTCGCGCGCCAGGGCCACGGGGTCGCCGTTCAGGGCCTTGGGGGCCGAGGCCCGATTCAGGTCCAGCGCTGCGCTCATGCCTGAGCCTCCCTTTCTGCTTGCCCTATTTGGTCGCCTGACCAATCCTGCGGCCAGGGCCGCCGGCCTGTCAATGGGAGGCGCCATGAGCGCGGCAGAACAGGGTGTGGTCTTGAGTGTGCGGGAGCGAATCCTGGCGGTGGCGCAGGACCTGTTCGCCGAGCTTGGCTATGCCGGCGCCGGCACCCGGGCCATTGCGCAGGCCGCCGGGGTGAACCTGGCGCTGATCCATTACCATTTCGGCGCCAAGCGTGACCTGTTCAAGGCGGCCTATAACCGCGGCGCGCAGAAGGTGACGGAGGCGCGGACCCGCGCGCTGGCCGAGGCGAGGGCCGCCTTTCCGGCCGGCGACATTCCGCTGGAAACGCTGGTGCATGCCTTCGTCGCGCCCTTCATGCTGAACGGCCAGACCGATGAAGGCCGCGCCACCATGCGCATGCACGCCCGGCTGCACACCGAACCCGAGAAGCTGGGCGAGGAAGTGCTGAGCACGGTCTATGACGAGACCACGCTGGCCTATGTGGAAGCGTTTCAGCGCGCGCTGCCGGGGCTGAGCCGGGAGACGCTGTGCTGGCGGCTCTACTTCATGATGGGCGCCTATCGCTACACGCTGCTGCGCACCGGGCGGCTGGAAGCGATGAGCGGCGGCGCCTGCGACAGCGGCGACTTCGAGAAGGCGGTCGCGGAGATCGTGCCCTTTCTGGTGGCAGGGCTGCGCGCGGGCTAGCCGCTTCGGTCCCCTCGATGGCGCTTTGGCCGCGGCCAACCGGGTTGCGTCGCTTGCCAGCGGCGGCAAAGCCGTTCCACACTCGCTGCATGGGGTTATCGCTGGGTGTCGATATCGGCGGGACCTTCACCGACTTTGCGCTGTTCGATGCAGCGCGCGGCGAAGTTTTCCTGCACAAGCGCCTGACCACGCCGGACGCGCCCGGGCGCGCCGTGCTGGAAGGTGCCGTGGCCTTGCTGGCCGAACACGGGGTTGGGCTGGAAGCGTTGGACGTGCTGGTGCACGGCACCACGCTGATCACCAACGCCACCATTGAACGCAAGGGCGCGCGCACCGGGTTCCTGGCGACGCTGGGCTTTGCCGATGTCATCGAGATCGGCCGCGAGCAGCGCTACGACCTGTTCGACCTGCGGCTGCAATACCCGGACCCGCTGGTGCCCCGCGCCCTGCGGCGCGAAGTGGCCGAACGCGTGCTGGCGGGCGGCCGGGTGGAGACGCCGCTGGACGAGGCTGCGGTGCTGGCCGCGGTGGCGGAACTGGTGGCGCAGGGCATCGACGCGCTGGCGGTAGGGCTGCTGCACAGCTACGCGCATCCGGCGCATGAGCAGCGCATCGGCGCGCTGGTGCGGCAGCATTTTCCGCGGCTGGCGGTATCGCTGTCGCATGAGGTCTCGCCCTTCATGCGCGAGTACGAGCGGTGGACCACCACGATCGTCAACGCCTACACGCAGCCGCTGGCGGACCGCTATCTGGCGGCGCTGGAGGATGGGCTGGCGCAGGGCGGTTTCCGCGGGCGCCTGCTGGTGATGACCGCGAGCGGCGGCACGGCGACGCCGGGGATGGCGCGGCGCTTTCCGGTGCGGTTGATCGAGAGCGGGCCGGCGGCGGGGGCCTTGATGTCGGCCTGGTTGTCGCGCCGGCTTGAGGGCGTGGCGGACCTGCTTTCCTTCGACATGGGTGGCACGACGGCCAAGGGCGCGCTGGTGCGCGGCCACACGCCGCTGCGGCGGTTTGAGCTGGAAGTGGCGCGGGTGCATGCCTTCAAGAAGGGCAGCGGGCTGCCGTTGAAGATCCCCGTGCTGGACATGATCGAGATCGGCTCCGGCGGTGGCAGCATTGCCAGCCTGGATAACCGTGGGCTGATCGCGGTGGGGCCGCACAGCGCCGGCGCGGCGCCGGGGCCGGCCTGCTACGGCCTGGGCGGGGCGGTACCGACACTGACCGACGCCAACCTGGTGCTGGGGCATCTGAACCCCAACTTCTTCCTGGGCGGCAAGATGGCGCTGGACGCCGGCGCCGCGCGGGCCGCGCTGGAGGCACGCTTTGGCGGGCTGGGCCTGGATGCGGCGCGGGCCGCCTGGGGCGTCTATGAGACCGCGAACGAGGACGTGGCGCGGGCCTTCCGCGTGCATGCGGCGGAGCGCGGCTTTGACTATCGCGGCTGCGCCATGGTGGCGTTTGGCGGCAGCGGGCCGCTGTGTGCCACGCGGATCGCGCGGAAGTTGCGGGTGCCGAAGCTGGTGTTCCCGGCGGGGGCGGGCGTGATGAGTGCGATCGGCTTGCTGGTCAGCCCGTTGCAGCATGAGGTGGTGCGCAGCGACCGCGTGCTGCTGGAAGACCTGGATGATGCCGGGCTGGAAGCGCGCTTCGTGCGGCTGGAGGCCGAGGTGCGCGCGCCCTTGCGGGAAGCGGGCGTGGCGGCGCCGGTGATGCAGCGGGCGCTGGACATGCGCTATCGCGGCCAGGGCTATGAGATTGATGTCGCGCTGCCTGAAGGCGCGGGCATTACGGAACTGCCGGCGCTGTTCGAGGTGGCGTATCGGCGGATCTTCAACATCACCTTCCCCGGCCAGGGGTTGGAGATTGTGAACTGGAAGGCGAGCGCCAGCGGGCCGCCGCCGGCCGCGCTGGAGACGCTGCGGATTGTCACGCCAAGCGCGGGCGCCGCGCTGAAGGGCGAGCGGCAGGTGTACCAGGCGGCGAGCAACAGCTATCGCGCCGTGCCGGTGTATAACCGCTACGCGCTGGCACCCGGCGAGACGCTGCTGGGCCCGGCACTGGTGGAGGAGAATGAGAGCACCTGCGTGCTCGGCGCCGGCGACAGCGCGGTGCTGGATGCCGGGGGCAACCTGGTGGTGAGTGTCGGGCTATGAGCTATGATCCCGTCGAACTCGGCATCATGTGGGACCGCGTGGTCAGCATCGCCGACGAGGTGGTCTCGGCGCTGATCACCACGTCGTTCTCGACCATCGTGCGGGAAAGCGGCGACCTGTCCTGCATGCTGTTCAACGGCGATGGCGCTTCGCTGGCGCAGGGCAATTTCTCGGTGCCCAGCTTTACCGGCACCGGGCCGCCGACACTGCGGCACATGCTGGCGAAGTTTCCGCCGGAAGCCCTGGAGCCGGGCGATGTGCTGATCACCAACGACCCCTGGATGGGCACCGGCCATACCTGGGACGTCAACGTCATGCGGCCGGTGTTCCGCGGTGGCCGGCTGGTGGCGTACACGCTGAGCGTGACGCACTTGCCTGATATCGGCGGGCTGGGGTTCTCCACCGTCGGCACCGACATTTATGCCGAGGGGCTGCGGCTGCCGATCCAGAAGCTGCTGAAGCGCGGCGTGGTGAATGCGGAGCTGATGGAGATCATCCTCGGCAATGTGCGCTTTCCGGAGATGGTGCAGGGCGACATACTCGCGAACATCGCCTGCAACGAGGTCGGTGGCCGGCTGCTGGTCGATTTCATGGATGAGTACAAGCTCGACGACCTGGGGCCGCTGTCGCGGGCGATCATCGAGCGGACCGAGAGCGCGATGCGGGCGAAGATCGCGCTGATACCGGATGGCGTGTACCGCAACGCCATTCCGGTGGAGGGCGTGGACGAGCCGCTGCGGCTGGAATGCGCGGTGACCATCAGGGGCAGCGACGTGCTGATCGACCTGGAAGGCACCACGCCCAGCGTGCCGCGCGCGATCAACGTGCCGCTCTGCTACACCCGCGCCTTCTGCAATTACGCGCTGAAGGTGGTGACGATTCCGGACCTGCCGAACAATGAAGGCGCGGCCAACCCCATCACGCTGACGGCGCCGCCGGGCTGCGTGCTGAACGCGCTGTCGCCGAGCGCGACGGCGGGGCGGCATGTCATCGGGCATTTCGTCGCGCCGCTGATCTTCGGTGCGCTGGCACCAGCCTTGCCAAGCCAGGTGCAGGCGGATTGCGGCATGTTGAGCCAGACCAGCATGCGCGGCATCAACCTGGCGGAACGGCCAGTGTCATCCCTGTTCTTCGCCGCTGGCGGCTTCGGTGCGTTGCAGGGGCAGGATGGGCGGGACGCGACGCCCGGGCCTTCCAACATGATCGGCAGCCCGATCGAGATCTGGGAGGACGAGACCAATGTCACGGTGCTGCACAAGCGGCTGATCCCCGACAGCGGCGGCGCCGGAGAATGGCGCGGCGGCAATGGCCAGGCGATAGCGCTGCGCAACGACACCGGCCATGTGCTGGACGCCGCCTGCTTTTCCAGCCGCAGCGAACATGCGGCGCAGGGCTACAATGGCGGCAAGCCTGGCGCCCTGCGGGAGACGCTGCTGAACGGCGAGCACGTGCATCCGAAGGGGCGCTACCTGATGCAGCCCGGCGAGGTGCTGGAAACGCGCGAGGCCGGCGGCGGTGGCTATGGCGACCCGGCGCGGCGTGCGCGTGCGACGGTGCTGGCGGATATCGAAACCGGGCGGCTGACGCCGGAAGGCGCGGCACGCGATTTCGGCGTGAAGACGGGGAGCGGGACATGACCGAGGACAGTGGCGACTACGGGCGGCTGCGCGAGGCCGTCGGCAAGCACATGTTCCGCTACACGCCGGCGGGGTTTGCCAGCTACTTCGTCGGGCGGGCGAAGGGCACGTATATCTACGACCACAATGGGCGAGCGATTTTGGATTTCTGCTCGGGGCAGATGTGCGCGACGCTGGGGCATAACCACCCCGTGGTGACGGAAGCCATTGAGCAGAGCTGCCGCGATGTGCTGCACCTGTTCAGCGGGCTGCTGTCACCCAGCGTGGTGCATCTGGCGGAGCAACTGGGCGCGCTGCTGCCGGCGCAGCTGCAGAAGATGATGTTCGTCTCGACCGGCAGCGAGAGCAACGAGGCGGCGCTGCGCATGGCCAAGCTGCGCCAGGGCGGGTTCGAGGTCATCGGGCTCAGTGGGTCCTGGCATGGCGTGACGATGGGGGCGAATTCCTCAACCTATAACGGCGCGCGGGCGGGCTATGGGCCGGCGGCGCCCGGCAGCATGGCGATACCGGGGCCGAACAGCTATCGCTGCCCGATCAAGCATTGCCGCGACAAGTGCGACATGACCTGCCTGGATGTCGGTTTCAGCATGTACGACGCGCAGAGCGTCGGCGCGCCGGCGGCGGTGATCGCGGAGCCGATCCTGAGCAGCGCCGGCATCATCGTGCCACCCGAAGGCTACTTCGTGAAGCTGAAGCAGAAGTGCGAGGAGCGCGGCATGCTGCTGATCCTCGACGAAGCGCAGACCGGCATGGGGCGGACGGGCACGACCTTCCACTTCGAACAACTCGGCATCGTGCCGGATATCATCACACTGTCAAAAACGCTGGGCGCGGGGCTGCCGATGGCGGCCGTCATCACCAGCGACGAGATCGAGGCCGACTGCCACGAGAAGGGGTTCCTGTTTTATACCTCGCACGTCTCGGACCCGCTGCCGGCGGCCGTTGGCCTGGCGGTGCTGCGGGTGATGAAGGAGGAGAACCTCACCGAGCGGGCCGCCACCATGGGCACCTACATGATGGACAGCCTGCGCGCCCTGCAGCAGCGCTACGAATGCATCGGCGACGTGCGCGGCAAGGGGCTGCTGGTGGGATTGGAGATTGTGCAGGACCGCGAGGGCCGCAAGGCCGACCGCAACCTGGCCTCGCGCATCCAGAATGAATGCCTGGAAGCGGGGCTGGTGCTGCACGCGGTCCGGCAGGAATCCCAGAGCGCCATTCGGCTGGCACCGCCGCTGAATGTCAGCAAGGATGAGATGGATACCGGCATCGCCATCATCGACCAGGCGATCCGCCGGGCACTTGAGACGGCCTGAAGGCCGCGCATGATTTTTTGAGTGCCTGATCCGCTTCGGCCGCTTCGCGCGTAAGCGGATCAGGCACCAGGGAGGTTGCGATGAGGCTATTGCTCGGCGCCGTGCTGGCGCTGTTGCTTGGCGTGCTGCCCGCCGTGGCGCAGCAGGCACCGCGCTACCAGGTGGATGCTGCCTGGCCGAAGCCGCTGCCGAACCGCTGGGGCATCGGCCAGGCCGCCGGCGTGGCGACGGATGCGCAGGACCATATCTGGGTGCTGCATCGGCCGCGCACGATGACCGAGGATGAGCGCGGCGCCGCGCTGACCCCGCCGCGCAGCGAATGCTGCATCCCCGCGCCGAGCGTGATCGAGTTCGACCAGGCGGGGAACGTGGTGCAGGCCTGGGGCGGGCCGGCGCATCACCCGAGTTGGCCGGCCAGCGAGCACGGCATCTATATCGACCCCTTCGGCTTCGTCTGGATCGGCGGCAACGGCGCCAATGACCATGTGCTGCTGAAGTTTACGCGGGCCGGGCAGTTCGTGCTGCAGATCGGCGTGAAGGGCGAGACCGGCGGCAGCAATGATACGCAGCGGCTGGGGCGGCCGGCGGGGCTGGAGGTGGATGCGGCGACGCATGAGCTGTACGTGGCCGACGGCTATGGCAACCGCCGCGTGATCGTGTTCGACGCCGATACCGGCGCGTACAAGCGGCACTGGGGCGCCTATGGCAACCGCCCGAACGATGACGCGCTGCCGGCCTACCGGCCAGGGCAGCCGCCGTTGCAGGGCTTCCGCAATCCGGTGCATTGCGTGCGCCTGGCGCGGGACGGCCTGGTTTATGTGTGCGACCGCAGCAATGACCGCATCCAGGTGTTCCGTCGCGACGGCACCTATGTGCGCGAGTTCTTCGTGGCGACGGAAACGCTGGGGGCCGGCTCGGTCTGGGATATCGCGCTGCTGCCGGACCGGTTGCAGAGCTACCTGCTGACCGCGGATGGCGAGAACAACCATGTGCGGCTGCTGCTGCGCCAGAGCGGCGAGGAGCGTGGGCAGTTCGGCCGCAGCGGGCGCGGTGCCGGCGACTTCCACTGGGTGCACAATATTGCCGTGGACAGCCGCGGCAATATCTACACGACCGAGGTGGATACCGGTAAGCGGGCGCAGCGCTTCCGGTTGGTGAGTCCGCTGCAGCGGTGAGTTTGGAACCGCGATTCAGACCCTTCGGCGCCGAAGCGCCTCGGGTCATCGCGGTTCAGCGGTTCTTGAACACCGGCGGCCGCTTTTCGCGGAAGGCGGCCGAGCCTTCCTTGGCGTCCTCACCGTCCTTGATCGCGCTGAGCCGCTGGCCGTGCAGCGCCCAGATCTCGGAGGGGCCGCGCGGCAGGATTTCCTCGGTGATGACCTGCTTCAGCGTACCCATCACCATGGGCGCGAAGCCGGCCATTTCCTTGCCCCAGGCAATGGCGGTTTCCAGCGCCTTGCCGTCATCGACCACTTCGTTGACCAGGCCGACCTGCGCGGCGCGGTCCGCCCCCACCACGCGGCAGAGCAGGATCAGCTCCATGGCGATCTTGTGCGGGATGCGGCCGGGCAGCGCCGCGATCATGCCGCCGGTCAGGCCGATCTTGGCCTCGGGGTAGTAGAACTTGCCGCTGCGGCCGGTGACGCAGAGGTCGGCCATCATCGCCACGACCAGCGCGCCGCCGGTGCACCAACCCTCCACCGCCGCGATGACCGGTTTCTTCGGGCGGTAGCCAACGGTGGGGATGCAGCGCCACAGTTCCGGCAGTTGCGTGACATCGGCACCGACGCTGAAGGCCTTGGGGCCGGCGCCGGTGATGACGGCGCAGCGCAGCGCGTCATCAGCGTCGAAGTCCAGCATCGCGTTCTGGATGCCGACCGCGACATCGGCCGAGATGGCGTTGCCCTTCTCCGGCCGGTTGATCTGCACGATCCGCACGGGACCATCGTCCCAAACCTTCACCACGTCGCTCATCTATTCAGCCTTTGCTCCGGTGCGTCGCACCGCCTCGCCAAAACTGGCGCGATCCTGTTGCACGCGGCGGGCGAAGGCCGCGCCGTGTTCGAGCCGGGGGCGCAGACCGACCGGGGCCATGGCGCGGGCCACGATGGGGTCTGCCAGCACCTGGCGCAGCGCTGCCACCAGGCGCGCGGTGATCTCGGCCGGCACGCCGGCGGGCGCGGCCAGGCCGAACCAGGAATAGGCGCCGCCGTTGAACAGGCCGAGTTCGGTCAGCGTCGGCAGCTCCGGCAGTTGCCCGCTGCGTTCCTCGCCCAGCGTGGCCAGGCCGCGCAGGCGGCCATCCTTCACCGCGGGCACCGCCACGGGATCGAATTGCAGTTCAACCTCGCCAGCCATGACCGCCGTCAGCGCCTGGGCGGAGCCGCGGTACGGCACGTGTTCCAGCTGGATGCCGGCGCTGTGGGCGAAGATTTCCGCAGTCAGCTGCGTGATCGTGCCGTTGCCGGCGCTGCTGAAGCGCAGCTTGTTGGGGTTGGCCTTGGCGTGGGCGATCAGCGCCGGCAGGTCGCGCAGTGGCACCGAGGGGTGCATGACCATGGCGCCCTCGGAGAGCGAGAGCATCGCCACGGGCTCAAGGTCCCGCACGGGGTCGTAGGGCAAGCGCATCATGTGCGGACTGATGGTCATGACCGCGGTGGGGAAGCAGAGGAAGCTGTAGCCATCCGGCCGCGCCGTCGCGATCTGCGCCGCGCCGATGGTGCCGCCGGCGCCGCCGCGGTTTTCGATGACGACGTTCTGGCCGAGGACTTCGGCGAGCTTCTGCGAGACCGGGCGTGCCGTGTTGTCGGTGCTGCCGCCGGGCGGGTAGGGCACCATCAGGGAGATGGTGCGCTGCGGCCACGGCGCCTGGGCCAGGGCAGGTGAGGCCAAGGCTGGTATGCCAAGTGGCACGGCCAGCAGGCTGCGGCGCGTTGGTGTGATCATGCGGCGTTCTCCCGGCGAGGACGCTAGACCATGATCGCTGCGGACAGAAGCGCCCATGGTTTACGGCAGACGGTTTCACCGCGTGCGGCGCCGCCGGATGAGCCGACGGGGCTGCGGCCGCGGGTGGACCCTGCGGCAAGGCCGTGCGATTTTTGTCGCATGAGGAACGCCAAGACCGCCTACGCCACCCTGGCCCATGCCGGCCGCCGCCATGCCCTGGTGGACCTGCATGCCGCGGCGGGGCCGCGCCTGGCCGCCCTGCCCTTCTCGCTGCGCGTGGTGCTGGAGAACCTGCTGCGGCACCGCGATGACGAGGTGGTGACGCAGGCGGATATCGACGCCGTGCTGGCCTGCGCCGAGGGCGCCACGCCGGAACGCAGCCTGGCCTTCCGCCCGGTGCGGGTGCTGATGCAGGATTTTACCGGTGTACCCGGCCTGGTGGATTTGGCGGCGATGCGCGATGCCATGGCCGCAGCCGGGCGCGACCCCGGCCGGGTCAATCCGCTGGTGCCGGTGGACCTGATCGTGGACCATTCGCTGCTGGTGGAACATGCCGGCCGCGCCGACGCCATGGTGCAGAACGTGCGCGCCGAATACGCCGACAATGTCGAGCGCTACGGCTTCCTGCGTTGGGCGCAAGGGGCGTTTGGCAACATGCGCATCGCGCCGCCGGGCGCGGGCATCATGCACCAGGTCAACCTGGAGCATCTGGCGAAGGTGGCCTGGGCGCTGGATGGTGTGCTGGTGCCCGATACGCTGATCGGCACCGACAGCCACACCACCATGACCAATGCGCTGGGCGTGCTGGGCTGGGGTGTCGGCGGCATCGAGGCCGAGGCGGCGATGCTGGGCCAGCCGCTGGTGATGCAGTTGCCGCAGGTGGTCGGCGTGCGGCTGCTGGGCGCGTTGCAGCCGGGGGTGACGGCGACCGACCTGGTGCTGACACTGACACAACAGTTGCGGCGCTTTGGCGTGGTCGAGCAGTTCGTCGAGTTCTGCGGCCCCGCGCTGGACGGGCTGGGCGTGGCGGACCGGGCGACGCTGGCCAACATGGCACCGGAATACGGCAGCACCTGCGGCTTCTTCCCGGTGGACCGCGCGACCATCGCCTACCTGAACCTGACCGGGCGCGACGGCGCGCTGGCCGAGGCTTTTGCGCGCGCGGCCGGGCTGTGGCGGGAAGCCGGGGCGCCGGAGCCGCGGTTTTCCCGGGTCATGGAGTTCGACCTTTCGGCCGTCGGCCCCAGCGCCGCCGGCCCGCGCCGGCCGCAGGACCATGTACCACTGGCGCAGGTGCCCGCCAGCTTCCGCGACGGCATGAAGGTGGTGCCGGCCGCCGCGGGCTTCGGGCATGGCGCGGTGGCGATCGCCGCGATCACCTCCTGCACCAATACGTCCAACCCGGGCGTGATGCTGGCGGCGGGGCTGCTGGCGCGCAACGCGGTGGCGCGCGGGTTGCGCGTGCCGGGGTGGGTGAAGACCTCGCTGACGCCGGGCTCGCGCGTGGTGGCGCAGTATCTGGCGGCCAGTGGGTTGCAGGCGCCGCTGGATGCGCTGGGCTTCCAGGTGACCGGGTTCGGCTGCGGTACCTGCGCCGGCAACAGCGGCGCGCTGGCGGAGGACATCGCAGCCACGATCCGCGACGACGACCTGACCGTCTGCGCGGTGCTGTCGGGCAACCGGAACTTCGAAGGGCGCATCCACCCCCAGGCCAAGGCGGCCTACCTGATGTCGCCGCCGCTGGTGGTGGCCTATGCGCTGGCCGGGCGGATCGACGTGGATTTGACCACGCAGCCGCTGGGCCTGGGCGCCGACGGCGCGCCGGTGCTGCTGCGGGATATCTGGCCCTCCGGCGAGGAAATCGCGGCCACCATGCGCGCGGCGCTTTCGGCCGAAGGGTTCCAGGCCGCCTATGCGCCGCTGTTCGACAGCCCGGCGGAGTGGTCGGCGCTGCCCGGCGCCGGGGACGCGCTGTTCCGCTGGAACCCCGGCAGCACCTATATCCGCCGTCCCCCCTATTTCGAGATGCCGAGCACCGCGGGCGACATCATCGCCGCGCGGCCGCTGCTGGTGCTGGGGGACAGCATCACCACGGACCATATCTCGCCGGTTTCGCGCATGCCGCAGGGCTCGCCGGCGGCGGAGTACCTGACCGAGCGGCAGGTGCCGGCGCGGGAATGGGGCAGCTTCGGCACGCGGCGCGCCAACCATGAGATCATGGTGCGCGGTACCTTCGGCAATATCCGGCTGCGCAATGCGCTGGCCGATGGGCGGGAGGGCGGCTGGACCCGGCACCAGCCAAGCGGCGAGCTTTTGTCTGTTCATGCCGCCGCCGAACGCTATGCCGCCGAGGGCACGGCGCTGGTGGTGGTGGCGGGGCGCGAATATGGCACCGGGTCTTCCCGCGACTGGGCGGCCAAGGGCACGCGGCTGCTGGGCGTGCGTGCGGTACTCGCAGAAAGCTTCGAGCGCATCCATCGCAGCAACCTGGTGATGATGGGCGTGCTGCCGCTGGAACTGCCGGGCGCCGGAGCGCTGGGGCTGGACGGCACCGAGACCTTCGACATCACGGTCGGCGAGGCGGTGACGGCCACGCTGCGCCGCGCAGATGGCAGCAGCCAGGCGCTGGCGGTGCGCTGCCGGCTGGACAACGCGCATGAATGGCGGCTGTGGCGCGCCGGCGGCATCCTGCCCTACGTGTTCCAGCAGATGGCGGCGTGATGCGGCGGCGGAGCCTGCTCGCGGCCCTGGCGGCGCTGCCGGCGCAGGCGCAGCAACTGGCGGCGCTGAACATCTTCGTCCCCGCCAACCCCGGCGGCGGCTGGGACGGGCTGGGCCGCGCCATCGAGCAGGTGGCGGTGGCCGGCGGGCTGGTCGGGCGCTGCGCCTTCGAGAACCTGGCCGGGGCCGGCGGCACGCTCGGGCTGGCACGGTTCATCGCCACCCGGCGCGGCCGGCCGGACAGCCTGCTGGTGGCCGGGGCCACCATGGTTGGCGCCATCGTGACCAATCGCTCCCCGGTATCGCTCGCCGATGTGGTGCCGGTGGCGCGGCTGACCGAGGAGGCCGGCGTCATCGTCGTGCCGCGCGACAGCCGCTTCACCAGCATGCAGCACCTGGCCGAAGCGCTGCGCGCCGACCCTCGCGCGGTGCCGGTGGCGGGCGCGGCGGGTGGTTCCATCGACCATGTGGTGCTGGGCCTGGTGCTGCGCGCGCTGGGGCGCCCGGCACGGGAGGCGAGCTTCGTCGCCTTCCCCGGCGGCGGGCCGGCACAGGCGGCGATCCTTGGCAGCCAGGTGGCGGCCAGCATCTCCGGCTGGGGCGAGTTCGCCGAGCAGATCCGCGGCGGCCGGCTGCGCGCCCTGGCCACCACCGGCGCAACCCGCACCGACCCCGCGGTGCCGACGCTGCGCGAATGCGGGCTGGATGTGGTGCTGACCAACTGGCGCGGCCTCTTCGCGCCCGCCGGCATCGCCCCAGCGGCGCGGGAAAGGCTGGCCGCGCTGCTGGCGGCGCTGCACACGCTGGCGGCCTGGCAGGCGCTGCTGGCGGAACGCGGCTGGGAGGATGCCTGGTTGGCCGACGAGCCGTTCCAGGCCTTCCTGCAACAGGACCAGGCCGCGACCGCCACGGTGCTGCGCGACCTGGGCCTGGCGTAACGCGGCGCCGCGATTGACGCTGCACGGCGCGGCGCCCAGATTGCGGCCATAAGCCTGGGAGGAAGAATGCGTCCGCTTGCCCGCCGCCCGCTGCTGCTTGCCGCAATGGCCGCGCCCATGCTGGCGCGGGCGCAGGAGGCGGAGTTTCCGTCCCGCGCCGTGCGCGTCATCGTGCCCTTCCCGGCCGGCGGCGCGGCCGATGTGCTGACCCGCACGCTGATGGACCAGCTGCGCCCGCTGTGGAAGCAGCCGGTGGTGGTGGAGAACATGCCCGGCGCCGGCGGCAATATCGGCGCCCAGGCCGCCGCCCGCGCGGAACCGGATGGCCATACGCTGTTCGCCAGCCCACCCGGGCCGCTGGTGATCAACCGGTTCCTGTATCGGCAGCTACCCTATGACGCCACGAAGTTCGTGCCCGTCACCGTCATGGCCAAGGTGCCGAACCTGGTGGTGGCCGGGCCGAAGCTGGCGGCACGCAACGTGGCCGAGCTGGTCGCCGAGGCGCGGCGCCGGCCGGGCGAGCTCACCTATGCCAGCCAGGGCAATGGCAGCACCAGCCACCTGACCGGCGCGATGTTCGAGGCGCTGACCGGCACGCGGCTGATCCATGTGCCCTACCGGGGCGAGGCGCCGGCGCTGGTGGATGTGGTGGCCGGCCAGGTTGACCTGATGTTCGGCAACCTGACCGCGGCGCTGCCGCAATACCAGGGCAACCGGCTGCGGATATTGGCGGTGACGGACGCGCAGCGCGCCAGCGTGATCCCGGAGGTGCCGACGGCGGCCGAGGCCGGTATCGCCAACTTCATCTCGGCGGCGTGGTTCGCGCTGGCGACGCCACCGGGCACGCCGGCTGCGCTGGCTGCGCAGATCAGCGCGCAGGCCGCCCGGGCCTTGCAGGTGCCGGCGCTGCGGGCGCGCTACGCCGAGTTGGGCGCCGAGCCGGTGGGCCAGCCGCCCGCCGCCACGAGCGCCTTCTTCGCCGAGGAAGCCGACCGCTGGAGCAACGTGATCCGCTTCGCCCAAGTGACGCTGGATTGAGGAAGGACGCCATGCCGCTCGACACCGTTTGGCCGGAAGGCATCGTCCACCAGGTGCCCTACTGGGTGTTCCAGCGCGCTGACGTGCTGGCGCGCGAGCAGGAGGTGATCTTTCGCGGCGCCTGCTGGCATTACCTGTGCCTGGAAGCGGAGATTCCGAACAACGGCGACTACCGCACCACGCAGCTGGGCGAGTTGCCGGTGGTGGTGGCGCGGGATGCCGAGGGCGTGGTGCATGCCTTCGAGAATCGCTGCGCGCATCGCGGCGCGCTGATCGCGCTGGAGGATGGTGGCAACACCAAGGATTTCACGTGTGTCTATCACGCGTGGCGCTACGACATGGCGGGCAACCTGAAGGGCGTGGCATTCCGCAACGGCATCGCCGGCAAGGGCGGCATGCCGAAGGACTTCAGGCTGGAGGACAACTGCCCGCGCAAACTGCGGGTGGCGATGTTCTGCGGGCTGGTCTTCGGCACACTCTCGGCGGAGACGCCGGAGTTGGAAGCGTATCTCGGGCCGGAGATCACCACGCGTATTCGCCGCGTGCTGAATGGCCGCACGCCGGAAGTGCTGGGCCGCTTCACCCAGGCGCTGCCGAACAACTGGAAGCTGTACACCGAGAACGTGCGCGACAGCTATCACGCCAGCCTGCTGCACCTGTTCTTCACGACGTTCGAGGTGAACCGGCTGACGCAGAAGGGCGGGCTGATCGTCAGTGAAAGCGGCGGCAACCATGTGAGCTGGAGCGCGATTGAGGAAGGCGCGGCGGGCGCGGAATATGCGCAGCAGCAGATCAGGTCCGACAGTGACTATCGGCTGGCCGATCCTTCGTTGCTGCATGGCTTCCAGGAATTCGGCGACACCTGCACGCTGCAAATTCTGTCGGTGTTCCCGACCTTCGTGCTGCAACAAATCCAGAACTGCATCGCGGTGCGCCAGGTGGTGCCGCGCGCGGTGGACCGCACCGACCTGCACTGGACCTATCTGGGCTTCGCCGAGGATACGCCGGAACAGCGGATCATGCGGCTGAAGCAGTGCAACCTGGTCGGCGCCGCTGGCTTCGTTTCCATGGAGGATGGCTGCGTCGGCGGCTTCGTGCAGCGTGGTTCAGCGGGGGCTGCGGACCAGCAGGCGGTGCTGCGCATGGGCGGGCATGATGCGCTGAGCAGCGACACGCGCGCGACCGAGGCCAGCGTGCGCGGCTTCTGGAAAGCGTATCGCGCGGCGACGGGGCTGTGACGATGCTGGGCGAGATCGCGAATTTCCAGGCCGCCTATGCGCGCTGCCTGGATGACGAGAAGCTGGAAGCCTGGCCGGACTTCTTCCTGGCTGATGCGGTGTATCGCGTCACCACCGCCGACAACTACAGGCGCGGTTTGCAGGCCGGGCTGATCTGGGCCAATAGCCGCGCCATGCTGGCGGACCGCACCTCCGCCCTGCGTGAGGCCAATATCTACGAACGCCACGCCTACCGGCACATCCTCGGCCTGCCGCTGGTGGAGATGCAGGCCGATGGCGCGGCGCGCGCGGAGACGCCGTTCATGGTGGCGCGCATCATGCGCGACGGCACGACGGACCTGTTCGCCACCGGCCGCTACCTGGATATCTTCGCGCGCGACGATGCGGGCGCGCTGAAGCTGCGCGAACGCGTGGTGGTGTGCGACAGTTCGCGCATCGATACACTGCTCGCCATACCGCTGTAGGAGTGACCATCATGGCCACCGTGTTCAACTACCCACCGATGCAGCGCGTGCATTCCGGCGCCGACTACGTGAGTGCGGTGGTGCAGGAAGCCGACCGCGCCGGCGCCAAGCGCGTCTTCCTGATGATCGGCGGCACGCTGAGTCGCGAGACCGACTGGGCCGATCGGCTGGCCAAGGCGCTGCATGGCCGCATGGTCGCCAGCTTCAACCGCATGGCCAGCCACACGCCGCGCGGCGACGTGGTGGCCGCGACCAATGCAGCGCGCGAGGCGAATGCGGACATGGTCGTGACGCTCGGCGGTGGCAGCGTGACCGATGCCGGCAAGGTGGTGCGGCTGGGCCTGGCGAACGACATCCGCGCCGAAGCCGATTTCGACCGGCTGGCGACGCGGATCGTCGATGGCAAGCGCATCATCCCTGAGATGGTCGCGCCAACGGTGCCGATGGTCTGCGTGCCGACCACGCTCTCGGCTGGTGACTTCAGCAGTGGCGCCGGCGTGACCGACGTGGCGAAGGGCCACAAGCAGGCGATCTACCAGATCGGCATGATGGCGCGGGCCGTGGTGCTGGACCCGTCGCTGAGCCACCGCACGCCAGAATGGCTGTGGCTTTCCACCGGCATCCGAGCTGTCGATCATGCGGTGGAGGATATCTGCTCGGTCAGCGGCAATCCCTTCAGCGAAGGTGCCTCGATGCAGGCGCTGCGGCTGCTGTCGCGCGGGTTGCGCGGGGTAAAGGACCGCCCGGGCGATGAGAGTGCGTATCTCGATTGCCTGAACGGCGCCTGGCTGAGCATGGTGGGGTCGCAGAGCGGCGTGGAGAAGGGTGCCAGCCATGGCATCGGCCATGCGCTGGGCGGTGCCGCCAAGGTGCCGCATGGCTATACCAGCTGCGTCATGCTGCCGACGGTGCTGCGCTTCAACCTTTCGGTGAACGCCGCGCGGCAGAAGCTGGTCAGCGAAGCCTTTGGCGACGCGAACATCCCCGCCGCCGAGCATGTGCAGAAGCTGGTGGCGGACCTTGGCCTGCCCGGGCGCATCCGCGATACCGGGGTGAAGCCGGAGCAGCTGGACCACATCGCCGAGATGGCGATGCATGACCGCTGGATTCCGACCAACCCGCGCCCGATCAAGGACGCGGCGACGGTACGCGCGCTGCTCGACCAGGCCTGGTAGAACCGAAGCACAGGAGGAAGCGCCGATGCCGCTGCACCCCGAGACCGTGACCGTCCTGCAACTCATCAAGGATAGCGGCCGCCCGCCGATGCACACGCTGAGCGCCGTGGAGGCCCGCGAGGTCTCGGCGCGGTCGCGCGCGATCATGCAGCCAGAGCCGCCCGCTGTGGCGCTGGTGGAGAACCTGAGCTGCCCGGGGCCGCATGGCGAAATCCGGCTGCGGCACTACCGCGGCGCCGGCACGTCAGCCGATGCGGTGCTGCCGGGCGTGGTGTTCTTCCATGGCGGCGGCTGGGTGATCGGCGACCTGGACAGCCACGACCAGGTCTGTCGCACGCTGGCGAACCACGCCGGGTGCAGCGTGGTGGCGGTGGACTACCGCATGGCGCCGGAGCACGTGTTTCCCGCGGCGGTCGATGACAGCATCGCCGCCTATGCCTGGGTCTGCGCGCAGGCCGAGGCGCTGCGGATCGACGCCGCGCGCATTGCCGTGGGGGGCGACAGCGCCGGTGGCAACCTGGCCACCGTGGTGGCGCTGGCGGCGCGCGACGGTGCCGCGCCGCTGCCCTGCTTCCAGTGGCTGGTCTATCCGGCGGTGGACATGGCGGCGAGCACGCCGTCCTGTGAGCGGGTGCAGGAAGGTTTCATCCTGACCCAGGCGACCATGAAGTGGTTCATCGGGCACTACATCACCGATGCAGCTGACATCAACGACTGGCGCGCCTCGCCGATCCGTGCAGCCTCCCTGGCGGGGCTGCCGCCGGCGCTGGTGCTGACCTGCCATTTCGACCCGCTTTGCGACGAAGGCATCGCCTATGCGCAGCGGCTGAACAACGAGGGGGTGCGCGTGCAGCACGTACACATGAACGACCAGATGCATGCCTTCCTGACCATGGGCAAGTTCATCGGCGCTTCCGACATGGCCATTCGCCACGCCGCCGTGGCGCTGCGCGACGCGTGGCGCGCATGAGCAAGCTGCTGGAAGGCAAGTCCGCGCTGGTCACCGGCGCGGGCTCCGGCATCGGCCGTGCCACTGCGCTGGCCATGGCGCGCGAAGGCGCCTGGGTGGCCTGCGCCGATCTCTCGCTGGACAATGCGAAGCAGACGCTGAAGCGCATGGAGGCGGCCGGTGGCCAGGGCGTTGCCATTCAGGTGGACGTGACCGACGAGGACAGCGTCAAGGCCATGGTGGCGGCGACGGTGGATGCCTTCGGTGGCCTCGACATCGCCTTCAACAATGCCGGCATCGCCGGGCACCAGGCGGGGCCGAGCGGGCTGAAGCTGGCCGATGTCTCGCTGGAGCAGTTCAACGCCGTGATGGCGGTGAACCTGACCGGCGTGTTCTTGTGCCTGAAGCATGAGGTGCAGGAAATGCGGCGGCGCGGCGCGGGGGCCATCGTCAACACCGCTTCCATCGCCGGGCTGCTGGGGCTGCGGACGGGCAATGCCTATCCGGCGTCCAAGCATGCGGTGATCGGGCTGACCAAGACCGCGGCGGCCGACCATGCCGACGAGCATATCCGCGTCAACGCGATCTGCCCCGGCTATATCGAGACGCCGATGACAGAGGAAAGCCGCGAGCGCCACGGCAACCGCATCATCGCGCGGGTGCCGATGAGCCGCTTCGGCGAGCCGGAGGAGATTGCGGAGGCAGTGGTGTTCCTGTGCAGCGACCGGGCCAGCTTCGTGACCGGCAGCGCCTGGACCGCGGATGGGGGCTACAGTGCTTTGTAGGGGTTTGAGCGGCTGATTCACGCCGCCGGTGCTTTCACCGGCGACGATCAGACGACAGCGGCGCCAGAAATAAGGGAGGAAACAAACAATGCGGCTCAATCGCCGTTCGACGCTCGCGCTGGTCGCGGGACTGCCTGTTGCCGCGCGTGCCCAGGCCTGGCCGGCGCGATCGATGCGCTGCATCGTGCCCAGCGCCGCAGGGGGGTATGAGGTCTATGCCCGCATCCTGGCGCCGCGGCTGAGCGAGATCCTCGGCCAGCCGGTGGTGGTGGACAACAAGCCCGGCGCCAACGGCAATATCGGCATGCAGGAAGTGCAGCGCAGCGCTCCCGATGGCTACACCTTCATGTTCGCCCATGTCGGCGCGATCTCCATCGGCAGCAGCATCTACCCGAACATGCCGCTGGACCCGGTGGACGACCTGGCTTCCATCGCCGTGGCGACGACCTCGCCGCTGGTCTGGCTGGCCAATCCGAACGCGCCGTTCAAGACCATGCGCGAGTTCGTGGAGAAGGTGCAGGCGCAGCCGGGCGAGCATCGCTACGGGTTGCCTGCCTCGGGCAGCATTCCGCACCTGGTGGCGGAGTACTTCAAGCGGCGGCACAACCTGGACCTGCCGGCGGTGCCCTATCGCTCCACGCCGCAATCGCTGCTGGCGGTGATCGCGGGGGAGGTGCCGGTGACGGTGGACAGCCTTGGCGCTTCGGCCGGGCATATCGCCGGCGGGCGGCTGCGGCCACTGGCCATCACCTCGGCGCAGCGATCCGACCGGATACCGGAGGTGCCGACGGTGATGGAGGCCGGCCTGGACGTGCGCGAATGGGTGGCGTGGTACGCCTTCATGGCACCGAAGGCGACGCCGGAGGCCGTGATCCGCCGGATCAACGCGGCGGTGAACCAGGCGCTGGCGGAGCCGGCCATCATCGCGCGCATCCGCGAGTTGGGCGCGACACCGCGCATCACCACGCCGGAGGAAACGCTCGCCTTCATCCGTTCCGAGCGTGGCGAGTACGGCGCCATCGCCCGGTCAGGCGCCATCAGGGTGGAGTGAGGGCCGCGCGCGCGGCCCCCACTCCGGGTATCAGCCGGCGCCCTGGATCAGGCCGCCGAAGCGTTCCCAGGTCTTCCCGTCCCACTTCGCCAACTGCATCGTGCGGATCGGGTGGTAGTTGCTGGCGCTGGTGCCGACGGTGATGCCGTTGATCAGCGACGGGATCACCACGCCGTTCAGGCTGGTGGCCTGCTTCATGATGTTCTCGCGGCTGAAGTCGCCGTTGCACTGGGTCAGTACCTGCATCATGCACTTGGCCACGCCGTAGCTGTACACGAAGTTGCCGTCGGTCTGGTCGGCGTCGGGCATGTGGCGCTGCATCCAGGCGCGCCATTCGTTCATGCCGGGGTCGGCCTGCCAGGTCGGGTCGGTCGGCTCCTTCAGGTACTGGGCGGTGATGATGCCGACGCCCTTCTCGGGCCCGGCAGGGTTCATCACCGCGCCGACCGAGATGGAGACGTCGGTGAGGAAGTGCTGCTTCGGCCGCCAACCGATGTCGAACACCTTGCGGATGGTCTGGGCGGCGAATTTCGGCGTCGCCGCGGTCAGCAGCGCATTGCAGCCGAGCGATTGCAGTTGGACCACCTGACTGTCGATGGTGGCGTCGGTCACCTCGTAGCTGGCTGTCTTCACCAGCGTGTCGAAGCGCGGGCCGAGGACGTCGCGCACGCCGGCAATGTAGTCCTTACCGAAGTCGTCGTTCTGGTAGAGGATGCCGAGCTTGGCGTTGCGGTCGGCTTCCAGCATGAACTTGGCGAAGATCTGCGCCTCGGTCCGGTAGCTGGGCTGGTAGCCGATGGTCCAGGGGTATTCCCGCGGGTTGGCCCATTTGTCGGCGCCGGTGGCCAGGAACAGATGCGGCACCTTGCGCTGGTTCATGTAGCGCTGGATCGCGGTGTTGCTGGGCGTTCCCAGCGTGTTGAACAGGAAGCTGACCTTGTCCTGGTCCACCAGACGGCGGGCCTGCTCCACCGCCTTGGGCGGCTGGTAGCCGTCATCATAGGTGATGTAGTTCAGCTTGCGGCCCTGGAAGCCACCAGCGTCGTTGATGGCCTTGAAGAACACCTGCTGCAGCCGGCCGATGACGCCATAGGCGCTGGCCGGGCCGGAATAGGGAAAGATCGAGCCGATCTTGATCTCGTCGGCGGTGACGCCGGTGAGGTCGGCGGCCTGGCCGATGCGGGGTGCGGCCAGGGGGCCAGCCAACGCGGCAGCGCCGGCGGCGAGCAGGGTACGGCGGTTCAGCATGGTCGGACGGGACTCCCTTTTTTATGATTGACGCTTGAGCCACGTGGCCAGGCGGCGCAGCAGACCGGCGACGCCCCCCGGCAGCACGAAGAGGAAGACGATGAGGATGATGCCGTAGATCACGCCCGGCGCGGCCTTGGAGACCTCCTCCGCCAGGTTCGGCACGAAGACCACGAACAACCCGCCGAAGACCGGGCCGATGATGGAGGCGACGCCGCCGACCACCATGCCGACGAACAGCGTGATGGAGAGCGAGACCTGGAAGCTGTCGGGCGAGACGAACTCGATGGCGATGGCCGAGAGCGCGCCGGCCAGGCCGGTGATGCCGGCGGAGACCGCGAAGGTGCTGGTCTTCAGCTTCGCCGCGTCCATGCCCATGGCTTCGGCGGCCAGGCCGTGGTCGCGGATGGCCATGATGGCGCGGCCGATGCGGCTGGCCATCAGGTTGCGCACAAGCAGGAAGACGCCGAGCGCGAGCACGACCGTCAGCAGGTACAGGTACTGGTCGGCGCTGATCGGCAGGCCGAAGGGCGGGTCCGGCTTGAACACCAGCACGCCCTGCACGCCGCCGGTCCAGTCCTCGATGCCCTTGTACTTCAGGATCTGCGGCACCGCGACGGCGAGCGAGAAGGTGGTCAGCGCCAGGTACAGCCCGCCCAGGCGCAGCGCCGGGAAGCCGATGCCGTAGCCGACCAGGCCGCAGATGACGGCGGCGCTGGGCAGCGTGGTCCAGTAGGGCAGCCCCAGCTTGTCCATCATGATGGCGGCGACATAGGCGCCGACCGCGTAGAAGGCGCCGTGGCCCAGGCTGATCTGGCCATTGTAGCCGGTGATGATGTTCAGCCCGAGGATGGCGATGGCGTAGATGCCGGCCAGCGTCAGCTGGAACAGCCGGTAGCTTTCCGCCATGAACAGCGGCGCGATCAACAGCGCCAGGCCGATGCCCCAGAGGATGCGCGGGTCGATGCCGAGCGCCGGGCGGCGGGAAACTTCGACCAGGGTGGTTTCGCTGGGCATGGCGCTACACCCGGCTCAGCACGACGCGGCCGAACAGCCCGGCGGGCTTGACCAGCAGCACGCCGATGATGATGAACAGCGCCAGGGTCAGCTTGAGTTCGGTGCCGACGATGTAGGTACCGCCGAGATTCTCGATGATGCCGACGGCGAAGCCGCCGATGACGGCGCCGCCGGGGTTGTCGATGCCGCCCAGCAAGGCGCCGGCGAAGGCATAGAGCAGGATGCCGAGCATCATGTTGGGTTCCAGGAACACCACGGGCGCCACCATGATGCCGGCGATGGCGCCGATGGCCGCCGCCAGCCCCCACCCCAGCGCCAGCATCCAGCCGACGCGCACGCCGACCAGCCGCGCGCTGGCCGGGTTGAACGCCGCGGCGCGCATTGCCAGGCCGAGCCGGGTGTAGCGGAAGAACAGGAAGACCATGCCCAGCACCACCAGCGTGACCGCGGTGCTGCCAAGCTCATGGCCGGTGACGAGACCCCCCAGCAGCGGTCCGTCATAGAATGGCGTCGGGAACGGCTTGACGGTGTAGTCGAATACCCAGCCGGTCAGGTTGCTGACCACCAGCACCAGGCCGATGAAGAGCCCGACATGGGTGAGCACCGAAGCCTTGTCCATCGGCCGCATCAGCACGCGCTCGATGACGACGCCGATGCAGAAACTGATCGCAACGGTGGCCAGGAAGGCAACCCAGAACGGCATGCCCGACTGCACCAGGGTCAGCGCGATGTAGGTGGAAAACGTCGCCATCTCGCCCTGGGCGAAGTTCACGTGGTGGGTGGCCTGGTAGATCATCACCAGCGCCAGCGCGACCGAGGCGTAGATGCCCCCGGTGGCGATGCCGGCGATGACCTGGTGCAGGAAGCCATTCATGCGCGGGGCCTCTCAGTAGCCGAGGTAGGAGCGGCGGACACTCTCATCCTGGCGAATCTCGTCAGCCGGGCCGGAGACGACGATGCGCCCGGTTTCCAGCAGGTAGGCGGTATCGGCGATCTCAAGCGCCAGGTTGGCGTTCTGCTCCACCAGCAGGATCGCCACCTTCTGCTCATCGCGCACGCGCGCCATGATGCCGAAGATCTCCTGCACGATGAGCGGCGCCAGGCCGAAGCTCGGCTCATCCATCAGCAGCAGGCGCGGCCGCAGCAGCAGCGCGCGGGCGATGGCCAGCATCTGCTGCTCGCCGCCCGAAAGCGTGCCGGCCTGCTGGCGGTAGCGCTGCTTCAGCCGGGGGAACAGCTCGAACATGCGCTCGAAGTCGGCGGCCACGTCCTTGTCGCGGCGGGTGATGGCGCCGAGCTTCATGTTCTCCTCCACGGTCAGTTCCATGAAGGTGCCGCGGCCATCCGGCACATGCGCGACGCCGAGGCGGACGATGTCCTCCGTCGCGCGGCCCTGGATCGACTGGCCGGCGAGGGTGATCGTCCCCTCGGTGCGGATCATGCCGCAGACGGCGCGCAGCGTGGTGGTCTTGCCCGCGCCATTGGCGCCGAGCAGCGCGGTGACGCCGCCCTCGGCGACGGTGAAGTCGATGCCGTGCAGCACCCAGGTCGGGCCATAGCCGGCCTTCAGGCCCTTGACCTCAAGCAGCATGGGCTTGCTCACCCAGATAGGCGCTGATGACTTCGGGCGTGGCGCGCACCTCGTCGGGTGTGCCGTCGGCGATCTTCTTGCCGAAGTTCAGCGCGACCACCTTGTCGGAGACGCGCATCACCAGGTTCATGTGGTGCTCGACCAGCAGGATGGAGAGCTGGAAGGTGCGGCGGATGTCGTGGAACAGGTCGGCGAGGGCATCCACCTCGGAGTGGTTCAGCCCGCCGGCGGGTTCGTCCAGCAGCAGCAGCTTGGGGCGGGAGATCAGCGCGCGGGCCAGCTCGACCCGCTTCTGCCAGCCGAAGGGCAGGCCGGCGACGGGCACCTCGGCGAACTGCTCCAGGTCCAGCAGGGCCAGCAACGCGCGGGCCTGGTCCTCGGCGGCGGCGGCTTCGCGGGTGCTGGACGGCAGCCGCAGCGCCGAGGCGAGGAAGCCCGCCCGGCCCTGGCTATGCGCCCCGGCCAGCACGTTCTGCCGTACCGTCATGCTGCGGAACAGCGCCAGGTTCTGGAAGGTGCGGCCGATGCCCAGGCCCATCATGCGGTGGCGCGGCAGGTCGCTGATCTGCTGGCCTTCCAGGCTGATCTGCCCTTCGCTCGGCCGGTAGAAGCCGCTGATGCAGTTGAACAGGCTGGTCTTGCCGGCGCCATTCGGGCCGATCAGCCCGCAGATCTGGTGCTGGCCGACGTCGAAGGAGACGCCACCCACGGCGGTAACCCCGCCGAACCGGATGACGATGTCACGCACTTCCAGCAGCGCGGCGGGACTGCCGCTCATGCCTGGTCGCTTCGGGCAAAGCCGAGACCCATTCGTTTCCCCCTGCTGCGCCATTGGCGGCGCGATTTGCCTCTGCCCGCCATACCAGCGGGGAAAGGAAAGGTGAAGCAAGTGAAAAGCGGTGCGGAAGCCTGGCCAAGGGGCGGTATGGCGCATTGCCCGCGGCTTGGGCAGGATCAGGCGGAAATCTCGGAGGAAACCCCCATGACCCAGCCCTTTGCCGGCATCCGCATCGTTGACGCCACCCATGTGCTGGCCGGCCCCTTCGCCGCCTACCAGCTGGCGCTGATGGGCGCCGACGTCATCAAGGTGGAACCGCCGGGGGAGCCGGACCAGAGCCGCGATTCGGGCCCGGACTGGAGCCTGAACGACGCCAACATGGGCAGCTACTTCCTGACCCAGGGGTCCAACAAGCGCGCCATCACGCTGGACCTGAAGCAGGCCGAGGGCCTCGCCATCATGCGGGCGCTGATCGCCAAGGCCGATGTGCTGGTGGAGAATTTCCGCCCCGGTGCCTTCGAGGCGCTGGGCCTGGGCTGGGAGGCGATGAGCAAGCTGAACCCGCGGCTGATCTATTGTTCCATCTCCGCCTTCGGCCAGGGCGGGCCGCGTGGCGGGCAGACCGCCTATGACCATGTGATCCAGAGCACGTCGGGCATCATGGCCGCGACGGGCACGCCGGAGGTCTCGCCGCTGAAGCTGGGGGCGCCGGCGATCGACTACGCCACCGGCACCATGGGCGCCTTCGCGCTGGCCTCGGCGCTGTTCCAGCGGGAACGCACGGGCAAGGGGCAGCGGATCGACCTGGCCATGCTGGACGTAGCGCTGATGATGCAGGCCAGCCACATCACGGCGTGGAGCCGCACCGGCAAGAGCAGCGCGCCGAAGGGCAACGACCACGCCCACGCCACCAACAGCGCCTACCCGACCAAGGACGGGCTGGTGATGCTGGGCGCCAGCAACCTGCGGCAGCAGGCCAGGCTATGGGCGGCGCTGGGGCGGCCGGAGGTGGCCAAGCGGACCAACAAGGAACGCGAGGTGCATCGCGCCGAGGAAGCCGCGCTGCTGCGCGAGATCATGCTGACCCGCACCGCCGACGAGTGGGAGGAGTACCTGCAAAGCAAGCATGTGCCGGCCAGCCGCACCCGCCGCATGGACGAGACCATGGCTGACCCGCATCTGGCCTCGCGCGGGTTGCTGCATCGGTTCGAGAGCATGCCGGGTGTGGAAGGCTCGGTGACAGTGCCGGTGGCCGCCTTCAAGCTGGCGCATGGCGGCCCGGCGGTGACCGCCCCGCCGCCGATGCTGGGCCAGGACAACGATGCGGTGCTGGGTGAGTTGGGCTACGCACCGGCCGATATCGCGGCGTTGCGGGCGAAGGGCGTGATTTGAGCCTGCCGTGATGCCCGGACCTGGTCCGGGCATCACGGCAGCCGCGCTCAGGCGCTGAGCGTCTTTTCCAGCAACTCCAGCGCCGCCACGCCGAAGCGGCGCATGTTGCCGATGCGGTCGCCATTGCCGGTTTCCAGCGTCACGCTGGCCTCCGCGGCGCCGGCCACGGCGAAGCAGGCATGGCCGGCATCATAGCCGTAGCGATTGCCGGTCGGGCCGGTGGCGCCGATCTCGGCCAGGCACCAGGTGGTGCCGAGCTTGGCGCGCATGCCTCGGGCCAGCACCAGCGCATAGGCCTCGGTGGAGGGCGGCACATCGGCCAGCGCCGCGCGCGTCAGGCCGAGCAACTCGGTGCGTGCGGCAACGGTGTAGACCACCGCGCCACCGAGGAAGTAGGCGCTGGCGCCGGGCACCGCCAGCAGCGCGGCGGAGATCAGGCCGCCGGCGCTGCTCTCGCTGATGCAGAGGGTTTCCTTGCGTTGCTTCAGCAGTGCGCCGACACGGGCGGCAACGGGCAACAGGCTGTCCATGGTCGTCTCTCCTTCACATGGCGGACCAGGCGCCATCCATCGGCAGCGCCGCGCCGGTGATGTCATCACCAGCGGGCGTGCAGAGGAAGGCGGCCAGCGCCGCGACCTTTTCTGGCTCGATGAAGCGGCGCGTCGGTTGGCGCTCCGCCCAGAACTTGTCCAGCACCACCTCGCGTGGGTCAGGGCCGCGCTTCACCTGGGCCTCGATGCGGTCGGCAATCGCGGGGGTCAGAGTGCTGCCGGGGCAGAGGGCGTTGCAGGTGATGGGCGTCTCGGCGCATTCGAGCGCCACCGCCTTGGTCAGCCCGATCAGCGCGTGCTTGGTGGTGACGTAGCCGGCGCGCCCGGTGCCGCCGACCAGCCCGTAGATGCTGCTGACGTTGATGATGCGGCCCCAGCCGCGCTGCTTCATGCCCGGCAGCGCGTGCCGGATGGTGTGGAAGCAGGCCGTCAGGTTCACCGCGATATCGGCGTCCCAGTCGCTCGGGTGCAGCGTCTCGACGAGGCTGAAGTGGCGGGTGACGGCGTTGTTGACGAGGATGTCGAGCGGGCCGGCGGCGGCCATCAGCGCGTCGATGTCCTTGGCGTTGGCCAGGTCGGCGTGGACGTAGCCGGCGCCCTCCCCCAGCGCGCGGCGGTCGGGCTCGAAGGCCTCGGCCACGACCAGGTCGGTCATGACCACCGTGGCGCCCTGGGCCAGCAGCGCCGCGGTGATGGCGCGGCCGAGGCCGCCCGCCGCGCCGGTGACCAGCGCGCGCTTGCCGGCCAGCATCAGCGCTGCGCGCCCAGCACGGTGAGCAGCGGGGCGAAGTCGGTCAGCGTCTCGAAGCGCTCGACCGCCTGGACCACCGTGTCCTGCTCGGCGCGGGTCAGGATGCCCTCCAGGTTGCCGCGGAATTTCTGCTCGACCTCGGCCGCCGTCACCGGGTTTTCCGGGCTGGCGCGGCGGTGCAGTTCCTCGTGCCGCAGGGTGCGGCCGTCGCGGGTACGCACCACCAGCCGGGCGGCGTGGCGGAAGGCGGGGCCCATGGCTTCCAGCTCGGGGTCCTCATGCGCGGAGATGCGGCCGATCATGGCCATGATCTCCGGCGCGGCCAGCTTGTCCTCGGTGAAGGCCGCCGCCGTGACCTGACCATTCAGTGCCGTCACGGCCAACCCATAAAACAGGTTCATCTGCGCGGCGGTGATGCCGGCGGGCTTGTAGGTCCAGGCACAGTGCACATAGGTCATGTGGCCGATGCCGACCTCGATGCGCTCGATGTCCGCAGGTGCCAGCTTTGCGTCGGCCATCACGCGGCGCAGGCTGTCCAGCGCGGCGTGGATGCTGGTGACGGTGGGGTACATCTTGAAGCCGGTGTTCAGCGTCTCCCACGTCTCGCCCAGGCCAGCGGTCAGCTTCTCCGGCTTCGGCGTGCGCGCCAGGGAGGAGAGGAATCCGCCATAGGGTGCTTCGAAGATGTCGCTGATACCCGTAAAGCCGCGCGACGCCAGTTCGGCCGCGCGGACGCCGCTTTCCCCGGCGCGGCCGGCGTGCAGGCGCTTGACCATGGCGCCTTCCTGCGCCGCCATCAGCCCAGCCGCGCAGGAACCGGCGATGCCGAAGGCGTTGCGCATGGCCGCCGCGTCCAACCCCATCAGGCTGCCGGCGGTGGCCGCCGCCACGATGGTCCCGCTGGTGCCCTGCGGGTGGAAGCCGTTCAGGAACAGCGCTGTCGTCGCGGCATTGCCGACGCGCGTGCCGCATTCATAGCCGGCGACGATGGCGGCCAGCATCTGCTTGCCAGTCGCGCCGCGCTGCTCGGCGAAGCCGAGCGCGATCGGGCTGGTCAGGCTATTCGGGTGCAGCACGCTTTCCTTGTGGATATCGTCCATCTCGAAGGCGTGGCCCGCGGTGCCATTGGCCAGCGCCGCCTGCGCCCAACTGCCCTTCGCGCCGGTGCCCCAGAGGCTGACGGCGGGCGTCGCGCCCTCGGCCAGCACCACTTGGTGCAGCAGCCGGGTCCAGGGCAGCGTCGCGCCGTGCAGGCACACGCCGATGCCGTCCAGCAGGTTCAGTTTTGCTTGTTCCACCACCCGCCCCGGCAGGTCCTCATATCGCAGCCCCGCGGCGAAGGCCGCCAGGTCGCGGGTGGCGTTGGGCAGCAGGGGGGCGGCTTCGGTGCTCATGGGCGGGGAATTTCCTTCTCCCGGCCAGCATGCCGCGCCCGGCGGCTGGCTACAATGTCAGGCCCAACTCGGCGGCCTCGGCGGGGGTCAGGATGCCCGTCGCGCGCGGGCTCTGGTCCTGCTGCCACTTGATCAGCGCGGCCTGCACGCTGGCGTCGAACTGCTCGCCGGCGCGCAGCCGCAGCTTGGCCCGCAGCGCGGTCACGGCCGGGCCGGAGGAGCCGAAGCGCAGCCGCTTCAGCTCTGCCTCCGGCTTGCCGGCGGCCAGCAGCCGCGCCTCGCGCCCGGTCAGCAGCATGTAGGTATATTGCGCCGTGTCGTCGTTGCGGCTGGTGTCCGGCACGTAGTCGTCACCCACGGTGCCCAGAGCGCGGCAGAACTCGGCCCAGGGGCCGGTCATCTTGCCTTCGCGGAAATAGCCGGGGATGACCTGGCAGCCGGCACTGTCGAACTTCAACGGGTAGCGGCGGTTGTCGTCGCCATAGGCGACATGAATGTTGTCGCAGGGCAGCAGCGGGCCGTCCCAGTCGTCGCTGGCGCGGAACTGCATCTTGTTGTCGTCCACCTTGCGGGTGCGCAGCACCATTACCTGGCGCTGTTGCAACAGCGCCACCGGCAGCGGGTTGGGGCTGCTGGCGCGATGGGTGCCCACCTTGTAGCCGTGCACGCCCGTGGGCAGCAGGTTGGCATATTTGCCGCTGGCCAGCTTGGTCTGCACGTACATGTAGTCGGCATTGCAGACGGTGGAAGCGGGGAAGCCGGCCAACGTGCCATCCGGCCGCAGGATGCCGAGCGTGCATTGGAAGGTCTGGTGGTTCGGCGTGCTCTCGCGCAGTTCCAGGCTGGGGCCAAAAGCGCCCACCGGGGAGACCAGCGAACAGCCGCGCAGGCCGAACAGCAGCCCAGGTCCACGCTGCGGCCAGGCGCTTTTCGCCGGCAGGTTGAAGCCGTTCAGCGCGGCGTGGCGGTACAGCGTCTCGGCGGTGATGCGGAAGCTGTCGGC
>CANBNK010000038.1 GCA_947371015.1 Acetobacteraceae bacterium
ATTCCGCCACCTCGCCGGGGTCGGTCACCAGGGCCAGCGGCGGCACCACCAGCGCCACCACGGGGGTGATGCGGTAGCCGGTGCCGGTCAGGTGGTTCGGCAGCCGACCGAGCAGGCGCGGCAGGGCGATGGCCAGGCCGACTTCCTCCTCGGCTTCGCGCAGGGCGGCCTGTTCCGGGGTCTCGCCATGCTCCATCCGGCCGCCGGGGAAGGCGACCTGGCCGGCATGGGCGTTGAGTTTCGCGGAACGCAACGTCAGCAGCACGCTGGGTTCGGCATGGAGGATAATCGGCACCAGCACCGCGGCGCCGATCAGCCGGGCCGGGTCCAGGCCCTCGGTAAAGTTGCCATGCACCGTGGCGGCGGGCGCCTCGGCTTGGGCTTCCGCCATGCGGGCGGCGATCTCGGCGGCGGTCATCCGGCGTTCATAGCACCGGAACGGCCATCTGCGTCACTCCGCGCACACGGCGCGGGCGCTACTCCGCCGCGACGTCCAGGGCGGCGACCTCGTCGATCGGGAAGAACACCCCCTCGCTCCATACCCCCAACATTTCGCGGCCATCGACCATCTCGGGTTCGGCCAGGGCGCAGAGTTCATAGAAGACGGCGCGGTTGATCTTGGCCTCCAGGCCCTCGCGCACCAGCACGTAAGGGCGCGGCTCCCGCGTCTTCGGGCACAGGTGCACGCGAATGGGATGTTCGGCGCTGGCGGTGATCATCTGGTCCAGGTTGGTGCGGAAGGTCAGGCATTGCCGCGGCTTGGCCTGGCCGCACTCGCAGTCCTTCCACCACATCTCCACCGCCATGAAGGGGGCGTCCTCCACATCGATCCGGCCGCGCTCCACCGGGGTTTCCAGCCAGTAGCTGCCATCCGCCTCCCGCTTCAGCACGGTGGCGAACAGGCAGACCAGCTCCTTCCGGCCGATCGGGCTGCCGCGGTAGTACCACTGGCCGTTGCGGTCGATGCGGATGTCGAAGTGGCCGCAATCGATCTTCGGTCGCCCAGAGGCTGGGCCGGGACCCGCCTTCAGCGCCGCCAAAGAAGGCAGGTTGGGCGCTTTGGCGCCAAGGTTGCGGTCGGCATCCGCATTCATTGCTTTCAGAGCCTCCGGAGCGGTCATAGGCTGCTTCCCATAGGTCCACTTCACGCCATGTGAGCGGACACATCGAAACACCGCCCTCGGCCCATCATATAGGGAGCATGGCAGGCATGATTGAAGTGGCGGCGACGCCGGATACCGCATCATTGGTGCGGGAAGTCGAATTGCTGGGGGAAAAGCTCGGCCAGGTGCGGCAGGGGGTGGGTCGCGTCATCTTCGGCCAGGAGCTGGTTGTGGAGCACAGCCTGGTGACCCTGCTCTCCGGCGGCCATGTGCTGCTGGTGGGCGTGCCCGGCCTGGGGAAGACCCGGCTGGTGGAGACCTTGGGCACGGTCCTGGGGCTGGACACCAAGCGGGTGCAGTTCACGCCCGACCTGATGCCGGCGGATATCCTGGGCTCCGAGGTGCTGGACGAAGGCGCCGATGGCCGGCGGGCGTTCCGCTTCATCAAGGGGCCGATCTTCGGCCAGTTGCTGATGGCGGACGAGATCAACCGCGCCAGCCCGCGCACGCAATCCGCGCTGCTGCAGGCCATGCAGGAGCATAAAGTGGCGGTGGGTGGCGAGATCCATCCGCTGCCCGCCCCCTTCCACGTGCTGGCCACGCAGAACCCGATCGAGCAGGAAGGCACCTATCCGCTGCCGGAAGCCCAGCTGGACCGCTTCCTGCTGGAGGTGGAAGTCACCTACCCGGATGAGGCGGCCGAGCGCGCCATGCTGCTGGCCACCACCGGCGGGCGGGAGGCCCAGGCGCTGCCGGCGCTGACGGCGCATGAGCTGATGGCGGCGCAGGCGCTGGTTCGGCGCATACCGGTGGGCGAGGCGGTGCTGGACGCGATTCTGCGCCTGGTGCGCGGGGCGCGGCCGGAATCTTCCCAGCTGGCGATGGTGCGGCAGAACCTGGCCTGGGGGCCGGGGCCGCGTGCCGCGCAGGCGTTGATGCTGGCGACCCGCGCCCGTGCCGTGCTGGATGGCCGCCTGGCACCGAGCGTCGAGGATGTGCTGGCGCTGGCCGAGCCGGTGCTGCGGCATCGCATGGCGCTGACCTTCTCGGCCCGGGCCGAGGGGGTGACGCTGCTGGACGTGATCGGGGCACTGAAGGCCGAGGTGGGCTGAGTGGCGCACCAGGCTGCCCTTCGGGCCGAGGCGCTCGGCGCCGCCCTGCCACCGCTGGTGGTGCAGGCGGAGCGCGTCGCCAGCACGGTGATGCAGGGCATCCACGGCCGGCGGCGCTCGGGCCAGGGCGATGCCTTCTGGCAGTTCCGGCCGTTCCTGCCGGGCGATGCGGTGTCTCGGGTGGACTGGCGGCAATCGGCCAAGGGCGACCGGCTGTTCGTGCGGGAGACCGAGTGGGAAGCGGCGCAGACCGTGCTGCTGTGGCGCGACGCCTCGGCCAGCATGCATGAGGGCAAGCGCGAGCGGGCCGAGTTGCTGCTGCTCGCCCTCTCAGGGCTGCTGCTGCGTGGCGGGGAGCGGGTGCGGCTGTTCGGCGATGCCGCGGCGCCGCGGCGCAGCTTTGCCGGGCGCAGCGGGTTGCCGGCGCTGGCCCAGGCCTTGGGCGCGGTGACCGGCGGGGCCGGGCTGCCGGTGCCCGACCCATCGCTGCCGCGGCATGGGCGCTGCGTGCTGTTCAGCGATTTCTACACCCCGGTGGAGGAGGTGCGGCGCGCCGTCGCCGCCCTGGCCGGGCTGCCGCTGCGCGGCGTGCTGGTGCAGGTGGTGGCGCCGGGTGAGGAAGAACCCGCCCTGCAAGGCCGCGTGCTGCTGAGCGGCATGGAGGGCGAGCAGCCGGTACTGGTGGCCAATGCCGGCCCGGTATTCGGCGCCGGGCAGCCGTTCCGGCACTGGTTCGCGGCGCATCGGGCAGCCTGCGCCGATGTGGCGCGGGCGGCGGGGTGGACCCTGCTGGCGCACCGCACCGACCATCGGCCGGAGACGGCGCTGATGGCGCTGTACCAGGCCTTGGGGGGCGACGACTGATGCTGTCGCTCGGTTCCATCGGCTTCGCCGCCCCCTGGCTGCTGCTGGCGTTGCTGGCGCTGCCGATTTTGTACTGGCTGCTGCGGGTCACGCCGCCGGCGCCGCGCCGGGTCAGTTTTGCGCCCATTTTCCTACTGCGGCTGCTGCCGCGCCTGCCGGAAACCCCGGCCCGCACGCCGTGGTGGCTGCTGGCGCTGCGCCTGCTGGCGGCGGCGCTGATCATCTTCGGGCTGGCCAGGCCGGTGCTGGGGCCGGGCGCCGCCGGCGCCGGGGATGGCACGCTGCTGCTGGTGCTGGATGACGGCTGGGCCAGCGCACCCGATTGGCCCGCCCGCATGGCGGCGCTGGATGCGGCGCTGCGCCGCGCCGGGCGGGAGGAACGGCCGGCCGCCCTGCTGGCGACGGCGCCCGGGCTGGGCGCGGAACCGCCCCGGCTGATCGGGCCAATGCCGGCCGCCGACATGGCGGTGCGGCTGGCGGCGCTGCGGCCGAAGCCCTGGGCGCCGGATCGGGCCGGGGCGCTCGCCGCCTTCACCACCTGGCGCGCGGCCAATCCGGGGCCGCTGGCCACGCTGTTCGTCAATGACGGGCTGGCCCATGGCGGCGATTCGTTGGCCGAGACCCTGGCGGCGGCAGGCCGGCTGACGCTGGCGCGGGATGAGGCCCGCCCTGCCCGGCTGCTGGCGCCGCCGGTGGCGGAGGCCGACCGGCTGAAGCTGGCGGTGCAGCAGGTGCCGCAACGCGTGGCTGGCCAGGCGGTGGTGCTGGCGCGCACCGGGGATGGGCGAACCTTGGCCAGGGCGGTCGTGCCGCTGCCGGCCGGGGCGCCGCAGGGCGAGGCCGCGCTGGACCTGCCGCTGGAACTCCGCAACCAGGTGGTGCGCTTGGAGATCGAGGACGAGGCCGGCGCCGGCGGCGTGCAGTTGCTGGATGAGCGCTTCCGCCGCCGCCCCCTGGGCCTGTTGCCTGGCAGCGAGGAAGCCGCCGACGCGCCGCTGATCGGCGACCTGTTCTATCTGTCGCGCGCCATGCAGCCCTATGCCGAGATCAGGCGCGGCACGGTGGAGGAGCTTTTGAAGCGGCCCATCGCGGTGCTGGCCCTGGCGGACCGGCCGGTGGCCGAGGGCGCCGAGCGCGAGGCGCTGACGAAGTGGGTGGAGGCCGGTGGCACGCTGATCCGCTTCGCCGGCCCCCGCGTAGCCGAAAAGCCGGACGGGCTGCTGCCGGTGCAGCTCCGCGCCGAACGCCAGTTGGGTGGCGCGCTTTCCTGGGAACAGCCGCAGCGGCTGGCGCCCTTCCCGCCGGCCTCGCCCTTCGCCGGGCTGGCGGTGCCGGAGGAGGTGTCGGTGGAACGCCAGGTGCTGGCCGAACCTGGCCCGCGCCTGACCGACCGCACCTGGGCCCGGTTGGCCGATGGCACGCCGCTGGTCACCGCCGAGGCGCGCGGCGCCGGGCGGGTCGTGCTGTTCCATGTCACCGCGACGGCGGATTGGTCCAACCTGCCGCTCTCCGGCCTGTTCGTGCAGATGCTGCGGCGGATCGTGGCGCTGTCGGCCGGTATCAACGGCGCCGAGGGCGAGCAGGCGCTGGCGCCGCTGGAAAGCCTGGACGGCTTCGGCCGGCTGGGGGCGCCGCCGCCGGCCGCCTCGGCGCTGGTGCCGGCCGAGTTGGCGGCGACCGAGCCGGGGCCGCGGCATCCGCCGGGCTGGTACGGCACGGCGGCCGAGGGCGGCTATCGGCGGGCGCTGAACCTGGGCGGCAGCATCGCTGTGCCGGTTGCAGCCGGGGCGGCGCCGGAAGGGGCGGCGCTGCTGGGCATCGGCGGCGTGCCGGCAGAACAGGACCTCGGCCCCTGGCTGCTGGCGGCGGCGCTGCTGCTGCTGGCGGCGGATATGCTGCTTTCGCTGCGGCTGCGCGGCCTGCTGCTGGGCCGGGCGGTGGCGGCTATGTTGCTGCTGGCGCTGGCCCTGCCTGTACAGGCGCAGGCCCAGGGGCAGGAAGGCGCTGCGGCGTTGGCCACCCGGCTGGCCTATGTCTCCAGCGGCGACAGCCAGTTGGATGAGGTGCAGAAGGCAGGGCTGGTCGGGCTTTCAGACTACGTCAACCGCCGCACCAATGCGGCGCTGGCCGAACCGGTGGCGGTGCAGCCGGGGCAGAGCGACCTGAGCCTGTTTCCGCTGCTGTACTGGGTTGTCACCGCCCAGGCAGCGCAGCCGGATGCCGCCGCCGTGGCCGCGCTGAACGGATTCATGCGCAATGGCGGGATCATCCTGTTCGACACGCGGGACGAGGGCTCCGGCGAGGGGTTCGCGCCCGATGCACGGGCGGCGCTGCGGCGGGTGACGCGGGACCTGGCGATTCCGCCGCTGGCATTGATCGGCGACGACCATGTGCTGCGCCGCAGCTTCTACCTGTTGCCGGAACTGCCGGGGCGCTTCGCCGGCGGCCAGGTCTGGGTGGCGCGGGAGCAGGACCGGGCGAATGACAGTGTCTCGCCGGTCATCCTCGGCGGGCATGACTGGGCCAGCGCCTGGGCGGTGGATGAGGCCGGCAACAACCCCTACGCCACCACGCCGGGCGGCGCGCGGCAGCGCACGCTGGCGTATCGGTTCGGCGTGAACCTGGTGATGTACGCGCTGACCGGCAACTACAAGGGCGACCAGGTCCACGTGCCGCAGATACTGGAAAGGCTGGGCAACTGATGCAGCAGACCCTGGCTGGCATCGACTTCGCCCCCGTCCTGCCGTTGTGGCTGCTCGGCCTGCTGGGCGCGGTGGCGGTGCTGGCGCTGGCGCCGGCCTTCTGGCGCCGGGCGCGCGGGGCCTGGCTGCGGGCGCTGGGGTTTGCGCTGTTGCTGATGGCGCTGGGCAATCCGCGCCTGGTGGAGGAAACCCGGGAGACCCGGCCGGATATCGCCGTGCTGCTGGTAGACCGCAGCGACAGCGCCACGCTGGGGCCACGCGCGGCCCAGGTGGAAGCCGCGCGACAGGTGCTGGAGGAACGGCTCGGCCGCCTGCCGGAGCTGGAGTTCCGCACCGTGGAGGTGCCGGAGGCCGGCAACCAGGGCACTCGGCTGTTCTCCGCGCTGACCCAGGCACTGGCGGAAGTGCCGCGCAACCGACTGGCCGGCGTGCTGGCGCTGACCGACGGCCAGGTCCACGACGTACCGCTGCCGCCGACCTTGGACGCACCCTTCCACGCGCTGCTGCCCGGCCGCACCGGTGAGGTGGACCGCCGGCTGCGCGTGCTGGAGGCACCGGGCTTCGGCATCGTTGGCCGCAGCGTGGAGTTGCGGATCGCGGTCGATGACCTCGGCGCCCCCCCGGGTGGTGGCCAGGCCCGGCTGACGGTGCGGCGCGACGGCGCGGCGCCGGTGACGCAGACCGTGCCGGTGGGGCGCGAGCAGCGGCTGACCATCCCGATCGAGCGCGGTGGCCCGAGCGTGATCGAGCTGATGGCCGAGCTGCGGCCGGGCGAGGTCTCCGACCTGAACAACCGTGCCGTCATCACCGTGATGGGCGTGCGCGACCGGCTGCGGGTGCTGCTGGTCTCCGGGGAGCCGCATGCCGGCGAGCGCACCTGGCGGCGGCTGCTGAAGGCCGACCCGGGGGTGGATCTGGTGCACTTCACCATCCTCCGCCCACCCGAGAAGGACGACCTGACGCCGCTGAACGAGTTGGCGCTGATCGCCTTTCCGGTGCGGGAGCTTTTCCAGCAGAAGCTCCGCGAGTTCGATTTGATCGTCTTCGACCGCTTCGCCAACCGGGGGATTTTGCCGCCGGCCTATCTGCGCAACATCGCGGACTACGTGCGCGGCGGCGGGGCGTTGCTGATGTCGGTGGGGCCGGAGTTTGCCGGGGCGGTCTCGCTGGCGGCGACGCCGCTGGGCCAGGTACTGCCGGCGCGGCCGGTGGGGGGGCAGCGCAATGGCGTGCAGGAAGGCCCGTTCCGGCCGCAGGTCTCGCCCGAGGGCGCACGGCATCCGGTGACGGAAGGCCTGACCGGTGCGAATCCGGATGCGGCGCGCGAGGCCAGCTGGGGGCGGTGGTATCGCAGCGTGCGGGCCGAACCGCGCGGCGGCGTGACGGTGATGCAAACCCCCGACGGCGCGCCGCTGCTGCAGTTGGACCGCGTCGGTGATGGCCGGGTGGCGCTGCTGCTGAGTGACCAGATCTGGCTGTGGAGTCGCGGCCATGACGGCGGCGGCCCGCAGGCGGAATTGCTGCGCCGCGCCGCCCATTGGCTGATGAAGGAACCGGAGCTGGAGGAGGAAGACCTCTCGGCGCGGATCGAGAATGGGCGGCTGCGCGCCGAGCGTCGCAGCGTGGCCACCGGGACGCCGCCCGATTTCACCGTGACCGGGCCGGATGGCAGCGTGCAGCGGCTGGCCCCGACGCTGGGCGCCGGCGGCCGCGCCACGCTGGACGTGCCGGCCGCCGCCGCCGGGGTGTGGCGGGTGACGGATGGCCAGCGCACCGCCTTCGCCGCCGCCGCCGCGGTCAACCCGTTGGAAGTGGCCGACCTGCGCGCCGACCCGGCGCCGCTGGCCCCAGTGCTGGCGGCCACCGGCGGCAGCGCGCATTTCATGGGGCTGGGGGAGCCGGTGCTGCCGGAACTGCGGCGTGTCTCACCGGGCCGGGACATGCAGGGTGGCGGCTGGGTCGGGCTGCGCCGCAACGGCGACCATACCGTGACCGGCATCGCCGCGCTGCCACTGCTGCCGCCCTGGCTGGCGCTGCCGCTGGTGCTGGGGGTGGCGGTGCTGGGCTGGCGACGTGAAGGAAAGGTTTCAAGCGGCAGCGCTTAAGGCCGTTGAGGCCGCGCCGGGCAACGTATAGGGTCCGCGACATGCGCCATTCCCCCGCCCTGCTGTTCCCCTTGGCCGTGCTGGCCAGCTTCGCCCTGTTGCCGGCCAATGCCCAGGCGCAGCGCTACAGCGGCGGCCGGCCCGGCCAGGCGCTGGGCGCGCCCTCCGGCACCATCGATACCTCCCGCCGGCCGCCGCCGACGGCGCTGCCCGGGCTGACCGCGCGTGGCGCGGTCGAGCCGATTCCGGCCGACCCCAACGCCAACCTGGCGCCGACGCCGGCATTGTTCGACGCGATCAACCGCGGCGACCTGTATGCGGCGCGCGACGCGGTGGCGCGCGGCGCCGACCCGGATGCGACGAATGTGCTGGGGCTGACCCCGCTTGACGCCTCGGTGGACCAGGGCCGCAACGAAATCATGTTCTTCCTGCTGAGCGTTCGTGGGGCGCGGCCGGTGGGCGGGCCTTCCGAGGAAACCCGTTCCGCCTTCCGCAGCCAGCCCGCCGTGCCGCAAGCGCCGACGCGGCCGGGCCGGCCGGCGCGGACGCCGGTGGATGCCTCCTCCTCGGTGGCGGCGCCGCGCCTGCCGGCCCCGGCGCTGCCGGCCAGCCCGCGGCTCTGGGCCGGGGATGGCGGCGCAGCCAGGCCGGAGATCGGCTTCCTCGGCTTCGATGCCGGGCGCCCGGCGGGCAGCGGCCCGGCGCCGGGCCCTGCAGCAACCCCAGCGGCGCGCCGCGCCCGGGGCTGATCGCGGCCAGAGGGCGATCGCTTCCGACTGAAGCGCTCACGCTCCAGCCTTGTTGTTGGAGAGACTGCTTCACGGCTTACGGCGTTTGCGCCTCAGCCGATCAGGCTCTGGTACCACCCTGCCATTGGCTGAACCGGGCTATTCCGGCGTGATACCTTCCGCCCGTACCAACTCGGCAATCACCGGGCGGCGCGCCGCCAGGTAGGCGCCGAAGGCGGCGGGGTCGCCGCCGACCAGCACCGCGCCCATGGCGGCGATACGCGCCTGCACCGTGGCATCAGCCACGGCATGGCGCACGGCGGCGGCTAGCGCGGCCATGGCCGGCGCCGGGGTGCCGGCGGGCAGGAACAGCCCGTTCCATTCGTTCATCTCGAAACCCGGGAAGCCCTGCTCGGCCACGGTGCCGATCTCCGGCGCCGCCGGCACCCGCGCCAGCGAGGACACCGCGATGCCGCGCGCGGTGCCGGCCCGCACCAGCGGCATGGCCGAGGCCACCGTGGCGAAGACGAAGCCCAGCCGCCCGGCGATCAGGTCCTGCAACGCTGGGCCAATGCCCCGGTATGGCGCGTTCAGCACCTGCAACCCGGCCCGCCGCGCCAGGATGACGGAGGCCAGGTGCCCCGCCGTGCCGTTGCCGGAGGTGCCGAAGGCGACCTCCCCGGGCTTACCGCGCAGGTGGGCCAACAACCCCGCCAGGTCCGTCGCCGGGGAGGTATTCGGGACCAGCAGCACATGCGGCAGTTCCGTCACCAGCGAGAGCGGCGCGAAGGCGGCGGCGTAGTCCAGTGGCAGGCGCATCATGGCCGGCGTCACCAGATGGGCCATGGCGTCCATCATCAGCGTGTGGCCATCCGGCGCGCTGCGCGCCACCTCGGCCGCGCCGATGCTGGCCCCGGCGCCCTGGCGGTTCTCCACCACCACATTCTGGCCCAGCACCGCGCCCATCGGCCCGGCCAGCAGCCGCGCGGTGGTATCGGCGCCGCCACCGGGGCCGTAGGGCACCAGCATGCGGATGCTGTGCGTCGGCGCCCAGCCTTGGGCGCGGCCCATGGCGGGCACGGCCAGCCCGGCCAATAGCGTACGGCGGTTGATCATTCTGCCTTCATCCCGGCGCTGCGCACCACCACGGCCCATTTGTCGATCTCCTGCGCGATGAAGGCGGCGGATTGCTGGGGGTTCAGGTTCAGCACGCGCTGGCCCTGCTCGACGTAGCTGCGCATCGTCTCCGGCCGGGCCAGCGCCGTGGTCAACGCGCCATGGATGCGGGCGATCCGGTCGCGCGGCGTGCCGGCCGGGGCCAGCAGGGCGTACCAGTTCTCCACCTCCACCCCGGGCAGGCCTGATTCCACCAGGGTCGGGTAGTCCGGCAGCGCGGCCAGGCGCTGCGGGCCGGTGACGGCGAGCGCCCGCATTCGGCCGTCCCGCACATGCGGCATCAGCACCGCGGGGTCGAGGAAGGTGGTGTCCACCTCCTGCGCGATGATCGCCGTCATCGCCGGGGCGGCGCCGCGATAGGCCACCATGGTCAGCGCGACATTGCCTTTCTGCCGCAGCAGTTCGCCGGCCAAGTGCGGCGCGCCACCGGGGCCGGAGGTGGCGTAGGTGATGCTGTTCGGCTGAGCGCGGGAGGCCGCGATGATCTCCGCCAGGCTGCGCTGCGGCAGCCCGGTGCGCGCCACCATCAGCATCGGCACCGCCGAGACCACGGAGATGGCGGTGAGGTCGCGCCTGGTGTCGTAGCTCAGGTTCGGCACCAGGGTCTGGTTCACCGCCAGGCTGCCGGTGCTGCCGAAATGCAGCGTATAGCCATCCGGCGCCGCCTTGGCCGCGGCCTCGGTGCCAATGGAGCCGCCAGCGCCCGAGCGGTTGTCGATGACCACGGGCTGGCCGAGTTGTTCCTGCAACACCTGGGCGACCACCCGCGCGCCGCCATCCACCGGGCCACCCGGCGGGAAGGGCACGATGATGCGCAGCGACCGTTCCGGCCAGGATTGCGCCAGCGCGGGGGCTGCGAGCAGGGGCGCGGCGAACAGGGCGCGACGGGCGATCATACGGCTTGCTCCTGGCGCAGGGTGGCGATCTCGGCGGCGCTGAAGCCGAGCACCTCGGCCAGCACCTCATCGGTATGCTCGCCCAGGTCGGGCGGCCGCCCGCCCGGCACCGGCGGCGTGGCGCTCATCTCGATCGGCACGTTGCACAGGCGCAGCGTGCCGCCGCGGCCGTCCGGCACTTCCTGCACCATGCCCAGCGCCTGTACCTGCGGGTGGGCCAGCGCCTGCGCCACGTCCTGCACCGGGCTGCACGGCACCTTGGCGGCGTCGAAACCGGCGACCCATTCATCCGTGCCGCGCTTCAGGAAGTAGGGCACCAGCTTGGCCACCAGCTCCAGCCTGGCCTGGCTGCGGCCGAGGGTGTTCGCGTAGGCCGGGTCCTCGGCGAGTTCTACGGCGCCCAGCACGGTGGCCATGCGCTGCCACACCGCGTCGTTGGTGGCGCCGGCCAATATCCAGCCATCGGCGGTCTGGAAGCACTGGTAGGGCACGATGTGCCACACCGCGCTGCCCGTCCGCTGCGGCACCACGCCGGCCATGGTGTAGGCGGTGAAGTGGTAGCCCAGCTGGCTCAACGCGGTTTGCAGCAGCGAGCACTCGACATGCTGCCCCTTCGCCCGGCCCTCGTTCCGCGCCAGCAGCGCGGCGCAGGCGGCGGCGAAGGCCAGCGCGCCGGTACCGAGGTCGATCACACTCGGGCCGAGCCGGGCGGGGCCACGGTCGTGCTCGCCGGTCATCGCCATCATGCCGCTGAACGCCTGCAGCATGTTGTCGTAGCCAGGCCGGTCCTTCAGCGGGCCGCGCGAGCCATAGCCGGTGATGGAGACGTGGATCAGCCGCTCATTGATGGCTTGCAGCGTCGGCCAGTCGAGGCCCAGGCGCTTCGCCGTCTCCGGCGGGAAGTTCTCGATCAGCACGTCGCTGCGGCGGACCAGCGCGGCCAGGATTTCCTGCCCCTTGGGCGACTTCAGGTTCAGCGTCATGCCGCGCTTGCCGCGATTGACGCTCATGTAATTCGCGCCGCGGCCATCCACCACCGGCAGCCAGTTGCGGTTCTCGTCGCCGCCGCGATCCTCCACCTTGATCACCTCGGCGCCCATATCCGCGAAGAGCTGCCCGCAGGAGGGGCCGGCCAGAACGCGGCTGAGATCAAGTACCTTTATCCCGGCCAATGCCGACATGCCCACGTTTCCCCTATTTCCGCGGCGAGGCTAGCATTGGCACCGCATGACCGAAACCGCACCCGCCTTCACCCGGCAGCAGACCCGCAGCATCATGTTCGGGTTGATGCTGGCGCTGTTCCTGTCCAGCCTGGACCAGACCATCGTCGCGACGGCACTGAGTTCCATCGCCACCGACCTCGGCGGCTGGGAGCAGTTGAGCTGGGTGGTCAGCGCCTACCTGATCGCGTCCACGGTGACGACGCCGATCTATGGCCGGCTGAGCGACCTCTACGGCCGGCGGCCGGTGCTGCTGGTCTCCGTCGCAGGCTTCGTGTTCGGCGCGCTGCTCTGCGCGGCGGCGCAGGACATGACGCAGCTGATTCTGGCGCGGGTGGTGCAGGGGCTGGGTGGCGGCGGGCTGCGCAGCGTTTCGCTGGCCGTGGTCGGTGACATCTTCGCGCCGCGGGAGCGGGCCAAGGTGCAGGGCTACCTCTCCAGCGTCTTCGCCAGTGCCAGCATCGGCGGGCCGATCCTGGGCGGGCTGTTCGCCGACTACCTCAGCTGGCACTGGATCTTTCTGATCGATGCGCCACTCGGCGCTGCCGCCTTCGCGCTCACCTATTTCCAACTGCGCCGACTGCCCAAGCCAACCCGCCGCCCGGTGATCGACTGGTTGGGCGCGCTGTTCATCCTGCTCTCAGCGACGCCCTTCCTGTTCGGCATTTCCGCGGCGCAGCGGGATGGCAGCTTCCTGTCGCCGCTGGCGATCGGCTGCTTCCTGATGGGGCTGGTCTTCCTGGTCGCGCTGATCAAGACCGAGAAGGCAGCGCCGGAGCCGATGCTGCCGCCGCGGCTGTTCCGCAACCGCGAATTCGTGCTCTCCAATGCGGTGACCTGCCTGGCCAGCGTGGCGAATATCGGGCTGGTCATCCACATCCCGCTGGCGTTTCAGCTGATGGCCGGGCTTTCCGCCAAGGATGCCGGGCTGCGGATGATCGCCATCACCATCGGCAGCGTCACCGGCAGCTTCATCGGCGGGCAGTTGGTCGGGCGGCTCGGGCGCTACCGGTTCGCGCCCATCATCGGCGCGGCGGTCGCTTCCACCATGTGCTTCGTCATCGCCGCCGTCGGGCTGGGGCACCACTTGGCCTTCGACATGGGCGCGACGCTGCTGCTGGGCCTGGCATTCGGCGGCAGCTTCGCGCCGATGACGGTGGCGATCCAGAACGCGGTGGACCCGCGCGACGGCGGCATTGGCGTGGCCTGCATGATGTTCTTCCGCCTGCTGGGCGGCGCCTTCGGCGTGGCGGCGCTCTCCGCGCTGCTGTTCAATCGGTTGCAGGCAGCGGTGCCCGGCGGGCTGAGCGGGCGCGCGCTGCTGGACGCGGCCGGGCCGCAGGCGCTGGCCGGTGCCTTCAGCGCGGTCTTCGTGGCGGCTGGCCTGGTGATGCTGGTGAATCTGGCGGCGGCGATCTCGCTGAAGGGGCTGCCGCTGCGGACGAAGTAGCGCCGACGTGGCTGGCCGGGACACGCCCGGCCATGACGGGTACTACAGGCTGTAGATGTCCAGCATGGTCGGCAGTCGGTCGTTCAGCAGCAGCGCGTGGCGTCGCGCGATGCGCCAGGCGCTGTCCTGCCGCACCAGCGTATGTTCGACGCGGCTGAAGAATACATGCTGGTCCTGCCGCTTCACGTTGAAGACGTGGCTGGCCCAGACGCTCTTTACCCGCAGCGCCGCGTCGCTCGCCTCCACCAGCATCACGTTGCCGACGACATGCGCGGTGCGCGGCGGCGGCAGGCTGGCGACGCTACGGCCGCCGGTGATGCGCTGCACCCGTTCCGCCAGTTGCGCCCGGCCAGCGCAGTGAATGATGGAGATCTCGGTGCGCGGGTCGGTCGTCGGCGTGACCTCATCGCGCCAGGCGGGGACGTGGTAGAGGCAGTCCTCGGTGAAAAGCGCCAGCCAATCTTCCCAGCGGCGTTCATCCAGCGCGGCGGCTTCGGCGAAGAGCAGCGCGTTGGCTTCGGCGAGCGCGCTCATGCGCCGGCAACCAGGCGGTCTCGCCAGTACCGATAGGGGCCGTGGAAGATGGTCTCGTCGCCCATCTCGAAGCCGCCATGCGCGCTGGTCTGCGGCGTGATGCCGAGTTCCCCCGCGTAGCGGTCCCCGCCCTGTTGCACCACGGCCATGCCGCGCATGTAGCCCTGGTGCCAATCGATCCGGCCGGCCTGCATGCCCGCCTGGCAATCCTCATAGGCGGTGGTGTCGTCCGGCGTGGCCAGGCCCGAGGGGTTGAAGAACTCCTCATACTGGCGGATGCGACGTTCGCGCGCGGCGGGGCTTTCGCCCTTCGCCGCCAGGCAATAGCCGGTCATCTCCGTCAGGTGTGGCGCCAGCGGGCGGATGACGCGCATCTGCAGCGACGCGTTTTCCGCGAATTGCACGTTGGGGAAGACGGTTATGTTGCGGACGTAGAGCATCCAGCGGGCGCGGGCCTCGCCGACCCGGGCGCTGACTTCATCGAGGCTGGCGTATAGCGGCCGGGCTTCCGGGGTGGGGTTGCTGCCCCACATGGCGCTGTGGCCGTGGGCGAAGCACATGCTGCCGCGGACCAGTTCCTTTTCGCGGAAGCGGGCATAGGTGGTGGTATCGGCGCCGGCGCCGTCCTTCGCCTTCCGGCCAGCGAGGACGTCGATGTAGGACGGATGCGTCGAGGTGAAGTGATAGACGTCCCCGGTGTTCTCCACCTGGAACTTCCAGTTGGCGCGGTAGGTGTAGGTCACCGTCCCCGGCAGCAATTCCATGCCATCCGGCGACTGGTCCGCGATGAGGTCGAGGAAGGTCGCCATGTCGCCGAGGTGTTTTGCCAGTGGCGGCACATCCGGGTTCAGACTGACGAACAGGAAGCCGCGGTAGTTCTCGCAGCGCGCCGCGTGCAGGTCGTGGCTCTCGGCGTGGAAGGCCGGCGTGTATTCGCCCTGGCGCAGCAGCTTGATGCCGACATTGGCGCCGGCGCTGTCATAGGCCCAGCCATGATACTGGCAGGTATGGGTGCGCGCATTGCCCTGTTGCAGGTGGCAGACCAGCGCGCCCTTGTGGCGACAGGCGTTGAGGAAGGCGCGCACCACGCCATCCCCGCCGCGCTGCACCACCACCGGCTGGCGGCCGATGCGGGTGGTGAAGAAGTCGTGCGGGTTGGGCACCTGGCAGTCCAAACCCGCAAAACACCAGCCACCCTCGAAGATCGTCGCCATCTCCAGGTCGAAGACCTGGCGCGAGCGGAAGGCGTCCGCATGGACGCGGAACACCCCATCGGCCGGCCGGTCATCCACCAAGCCGGCGATATCGGCCCGACGCATCAGGCGGTCTTGACGATCGGCTTGCCTTCCCAGCCCGCCGGCGGCGCTTCATCGGGGGCGAAGTCGAGTTCGACTTCCTCGCCATTCGGGCCGGGGAAGAACATCTGCCAGATGTTGAAAGGCTCCGGCGCGCGGTTCAGGCGGAAGGGGATGCCCTTGGCGCGGATCCAGTCCAGCGCGCGCTGCACGTCGGTGCTGAAGAACGCCATGTGGTCCAGCACGCCGCGGCGTGGTTCGGGCATGGAGGCAGTGTCGGCCTCGATCACGTGCAGGATCGGTCGGCCGGCGGCGGCGTAAAGCCAGAGGCCGTCGCGCGCGAAGGCCGGGCGCGGGCCCGGGTTCAGGCCAAGCTCGGCATAGAAGGTGCGGGTCTTGGCGATATCGTCGGAGACGATGGTGAAGTGGTCCATCATCTGGACCTGGGGCGGGTTGGACATGTTGCTACTCCCTTGGGCGTTTGGCCAAGGGTGGCGCGGAATGGCCGCGGGCGGAAGGGGGGGTCAGCCTTCCCGGGCCCTCCCCTCCTTGGCGGCGTGCGGTTGGGCCTCGGCCGCGGCCATGTAGTCGCGGGTCAACGGCACCGCGTGCGGCTGCCGCGCCAACTGCATCTGCCAGTTCATGTGTCCCATGCGCCGGAAGGCCAGTTCGCAGCCGGAGAGATAGAACTCGAACATGCGGCAGAAGCGCTCGTCATACAGGCTGGCGACGGCGTCCCGGTTGCCGGCGAAGCGGCGGCGCCAATGGGCGATGGTCTGCGCGTAATGCAGCCGCAGCACCTCGATATCCGTAACCCAGAGGCCAGATTTCTCCACCGCGGGCAGTACCTCCGACAGCGCCGGGGAATAGCCACCCGGAAAAATGTACTTGGCCAGCCAGGGGTTGGTGGCGCCAGGGCCATGCGCGCGGCCAATGCTGTGCACCAGCGCCACGCCATCCGGCTTCAGCGCGCGGGCGATGGTGTCGAAGTAGCCGCGGAACTGCGCCAGGCCGACCGCCTCGAACATCGCCACCGAGACCACGCGGTCCATCGGGCGGCGCCAGTCGCGGTAGTCCATCAGCTCGAACCGCACCTGGTCCGCCGTGCCCGCGGCATCCGCCCGGGCGCGGGCAACCTGGAGCTGTTCGGTCGAGAGCGTCAGGCCGGTGACGCGGGCGCCCCATTCGCGCGCCAGGTGCAGCGCCATGCCGCCCCAGCCGCAGCCGATCTCCAGCACCTCAAGGGGTTGTGCGCCCTGGGGCCGATCCAGCTTAAGCTTGGCCGCGATGTGGCGCAGCTTGAGTTGCTGGGCCTGTTCCAGCGTCTCGGCCCCGGTGGGGAACCAGGCGCAGGAATACTGCATGTCGCGGTCGAGGAAGAGCCGGAACAACCGGGCGTCCAGGTCGTAATGGTGCGCGGCGTTGCGCCGGGCGCGGCCGATCGGGTTGAACTGGTCCAGCCGGCGCCTGGCCGTGCGCCACAGGTCCATGATGCGCTCGGCCGGATGGCTGCCGCCGGACTGACAGAGGTTCAGCAGCAGCAGGTCCAACACGTCGTGGATCGAGCCGTCGATCGGCTCGATCTCGCCATCCATGTAGCTCTCGCCGAAGCCGAGGCCCGGGTCCGTGGCGAAGCGCCAAGCCGCGCGCCGGGTCAGGAAGGCGATGCCGGCGCTGGGGCCGGGGCTGCCCTGGTAGCGGCGCAGGCTGCCATCCGGCAGGCGGACGGCCAGCGTGCCCTGGCGGATGAGGCGGGACAGGATGGCGTGCAGCACCTGGGACACCGGCATGCTCCGTTGCGCGGCTGCGCCGAAGAGTGGCGGCAGCGCAACGGCAACGCATGACGGGCGGGCGGGATGCGCGCCGGTGGCGCGCCCCGGTCAGATATCCAGGTTCGCCACCTTCAGCGCATTGGTCACGATGAAGTCGCGGCGCGGCTCCACCACGTCCCCCATCAGCGTGGAGAACACCGTCTCGGCATCCTCCACATCCGTCACCTGCACCTTCAGCAGGGTGCGGATGTTGGGGTCCAACGTGGTCTTCCACAGTTGCTCGGGGTTCATCTCCCCCAGGCCCTTGAAGCGCTGGATGCTGAGACCGCGGCGGCCCTGCGCCAGGATGCGATCCAGCGCCGACATCGGCCCGCCCACCGCCTGTTCACTGCTGTCCAGCAGCAGCGTGGCGCCGTTGCCGAACTCGGACAGCAGGATGGCGCGGCGTTCGTCCAGCCATCGCGCATCGGCGCTGCGCAGCGCTGAGGCGTTCAGCGCATGGCGTTCAGCCACGCCGCGCACGGTGCGCGCCACCAACAGTCCTTCCGGCCCGGTGGAGGCGATCCAGCCACGCTCACTCGGCAGCGCGATGGCGTCCAGCCGTGCCGCCAGGGCCTGGCCGGCGGCCAGCGCCCGGTTCTCGTCCAGCGTCAGGGCACCGGCCAGCGCTGCCTGCTCGACGATCTCGGCCGGGACATTGGCGGCCAGGCGGCGCACCCGCATGGCGATCTCGCGCAGCAATTCCACCTCAGTGCGGAGTTCCTCGCCGGCGGCCTCGCGGCCATCGCCCAACCGCAGCCGGGCGCCGGCCAGCGCCTTCTCCAGCAGGAAGTTTTCGAGGGCCAGGTCGTCCTTCAGATAGCGTTCGTCATTGCCGCGTTTGGCCCGGTACAGCGGCGGCTGCGCGATGTAGAGGTGCCCGCGGTTGATCAACTCCGGCATCTGCCGGAAGAAGAAGGTCAGCAGCAGCGTGCGGATATGCGAGCCGTCCACGTCGGCGTCGGTCATGATGACGATGCGGTGGTAGCGCAGCTTGTTCGGGTCGAAGCCGCCCTTGGACGGCTCGCCGCTGCCGATGCCGGTGCCAAGCGCGGTGATCAGCGTGCCGATTTCGGCCGACGACAGCATCTTGTCCAGCCGGGCGCGCTCGACATTCAGGATTTTGCCCTTCAACGGCAGGATGGCCTGGAAGACCCGGTTTCGCCCCTGCTTGGCGGAACCACCGGCCGAGTCACCCTCGACCAGGAACAGTTCGCACTTGCTCGGGTCCTTTTCCTGGCAGTCGGCCAGCTTGCCCGGCAACGTACTGAACTCCAGCGCGTTCTTGCGGCCGACCTTGTCGCGCGCCAGCTGCGCCGCCTTGCGCGCGGCGGCCGAGAGCACGACCTGCTCGATGACGATCTTGGCTTCCTTGGGGTGGGTCTCGAACCAGTGGGTCAGCGCATCGGCCACCGCCATGTGCACCACCGGCGTGACCTCGGAGGAAACCAGCTTGTCCTTGGTCTGGCTGCTGAACTTGGGGTCCGGCACCTTCACGCTGATGACCGCGGTCAGGCCCTCGCGCATGTCGTCGCCGATGAGCTCAACCTTTTCCTTCTTGGCCAGGTCCTCGGCGTATTTCATCACCACGCGGGTCAGCGCCTGGCGGAAGCCGGCCTGGTGGGTGCCGCCATCCCGCTGCGGGATGTTGTTGGTGAAGCACAGCGCCACCTCGCGCGGGGTGGTATTCCACCACATCGCCAATTCCACGCGGATGCCTTCAGCTTCCTTGTTGGCGATCAGCGAGATCGGCGGGCGGAACAGCGGTTCCTTGCCCTGGTCCAGCCATTCGACGAAGGCGACCAGGCCGCCGCGGAACTGGAAGAAGATTTCCTGCGCCGGCACGTGCCGGTCGTCCTTCAGCGAAATCGCCAGGCCGCTGTTCAAGAAGGCCAGTTCACGCAGGCGGCGCTCCAGGATGGCGAACTCGTACTCGACCTTAGTGAACGTCCCAGACGAGGGCTTGAAGGTAACCTCAGTGCCGTTGTGCTTGTCGGACGCGCCGACGACCTTCAGCGGCTGCACCGTCTCGCCGTGTTCGAAGCGGATGAAGTGCTCGGTGCCGTTGCGCCAGATGCGGACTTCCATCCATTCGGACAGCGCGTTGACCACCGCGGCGCCGACGCCGTGCAGGCCGCCAGAAACCTTGTAGCTGTTCTGGTTGAACTTGCCGCCGGCATGCAGCCGAGTCAGCACCACCTCGGCGGCGGAGACGCCTTCCTCGTGGTGGATGTCGGTCGGAATGCCGCGGCCATCGTCGCGCACGGTCACGCTGCCGTCGCCGTTCAGCACCACGTCGCAGCGGCTGGCGAAGCCGGCCTGGGCCTCGTCCACCGCGTTGTCGATGATCTCGAACGCCATGTGGTGCAGGCCGGAGCCGTCATCGGTATCGCCGATATACATGCCCGGCCGCTTGCGCACGGCTTCCAGGCCGCGCAGCACCGTAATGGATGAGCTGTTGTAGTCTTCGCCGCCCTCACCGAACTGGGTGTTTTCCGGGGTGGCGTCGCTGCGCGCGGCGGGGTCGCTCATGCGGGCGACAACTCCTTGAAAAATATCGGGATGATTCGGATGGTAATATAGTGTTTTCCTGCCTCTACGGCACCGGGAAATCGGCATCCGCAACAAGGTTTCCGGGGCTGGCCCTGAGGCCCTGCGCCAGGCCCCTCAGGGGGGCGAATACGGCCGCATCCGTGCCGGTCAGGAAGACCTGGGCAGGCAGGCCGACCAGGGCGGCGAACAGCGCCTCACGCCGTGTTGCGTCCAGGTGGGCGGCGACCTCGTCCAGCAACAGCAGAGGCGCAAAGCCACGGCTGGCGGCGATCAGCGCGGCATGGGCCAGCACCACGGCCACCAGCAGCGCCTTCTGCTCGCCGGTGGAACACAGCGCCGCCGGGATGTTCTTCGGGACGTGGATGAAGCCCAACTCCGCCCGGTGCGGCCCCTGCAGCGTGGCGCCGGCGGCGGCGTCGCGGCCCCGCGCGGCGGCCCAGGCGGCGCGCCAGGCATCCTCCACCGCCAGGGCAGGCTGCTGGTCCAGCGCCTGGGCCAGCGGGCAGGCCAGTTCCAGCCGGGCGGCCGGGAAGGCCCCGGTGAGGCCGCCGGCCAGGGTGGCGTTCAGCCGGGCCACCAAGCTGCGCCGGGCGGCGGCGGCGGCCACGCCGTGGCGGGCCATCTGGTCCTCCAGCCCGGCCAGCCAGGCGGGATCAGCGCGGCCCTCATGCAGCAGGCGGTTGCGCTGGGCCATGGCGTGGTCATAGGCGCTGACCTCCCGCGCATGGTGCGGCTCCAGCGCCCAGACCAGGCGGTCCAGAAAGCGGCGGCGATCGCTGGCGCCGTCCTGGAACAGCCGATCCATCTGCGGCGTCAGCCACACGGCGGCAACACGCTCGGCCAGTTCGGCCTGGGATTTCAGCGGCACGTTGTCCAACCGGAAGACCCGGCGTTCCAGCGGGCCGCCCTCCGGCGTGCCGGTGCCGAGGTCGAACTCGCCCTGCGGCGACCGGAAGCGCCCGGCGACGGCCCAGGGGCGCGGGCCGTCCGGCGTATGGCGGGCGAATTCGGCAGTGCGGGCGCCGCGCAGGCCACGGCCGGGGCCGAGCAGGCTGATGGCTTCCAGCAGATTGGTCTTGCCGACGCCGTTCTCGCCGCTGATGACGTGCAGCCGACCCTGCAGCGGCTGCGTGACCTCCGCATAGCTGCGGAAGTCACGCAGCATCAAGCGGGTGAGGGAGAGCGAGGGCGAGGCGTGCGACATGGGCTGGCGCGGTCTAGCACGCGCCAGCCGCTGGGGCGCTAGACCCGCATCGGCATCAGCACGTACAGCGCCTCAGGCTTCGCCGCGTCGCGCACCACGGTGGGGGCGCTGCCATCGGCGAACTCGAACTGCACGGTGTCGATGATCTGGTCGGTGATGTCGTTCAGGTAGCGGGCCTGGAAGCCGATCTCCAGCGGGGTGTTGTCATAGCTGACCACCTCACCGTCCAACTCCTCCTGCGCCTGGCCCTGCTCCGGACTGGCGGCGGAGAGCACCAGCAGGTTGCGGTCCAGGCTCAGCTTGACGGGCTTGCTGCGCTCGCTGGAGATGGCGGCCACGCGGCCGACGGCTTCGGCGAACTCCTTCTTGTGGACCTTCAGGATCTTGTCGTTGCCGCGCGGGATCACCCGCTCATATTCCGGGAAGGTGCCGTCGATCAGCTTGCTGGTCAGCGAGACCGGGCCGATGCCGAAGCGGACCTTGGTGTCGGAGAGCCGCACCTCGATCTCGTCCTGGGTTTCCTCGGCCAGCTTGCGCAGCTCGTTGATGGTCTTGCGCGGCACGATCACCCCGGGCATGCCGGCGGCGCCGTCTGGCAGCGGTTCCTCGACGCGGGCCAGGCGATGGCCATCCGTCGCCACCGCGCGCAGCACCTTCACGCCCTCGCTTTCCGTCGCGTGCAGGTAGATGCCGTTCAGGTAGTAGCGGGTTTCTTCCGTGCTGATGGCGAAGCGCGTGCGGTCGATCAGGTCCCGCAGTAGGCCGGCCGGCAGGTTGAACTTGGTCGGCAGCTTGCCCTCGGTCATCGAGGGGAAGTCCTCCACCGGCAGCACCGAGAGCGAGGTGTTGAAGCGGCCGGCGCGCAGGCTCAACGGGGCGTCGCCGCCGCCATGGTCCAGTTCCACCTTGGCGCCATCCGGCAGCTTGCGGACGATTTCATACAGCGTGGCCGCCGGCGCGGTGGTGCGGCCCTCGCGGCTGATCTGCACGCCGGGCACTTCCTCGACCACGGCGATTTCCATGTCGGTGGCGGTGAGCTTCAGCACGCCACCCTTCGCTTCCATCAGCACATTGGCGAGGATGGGGATGGTGTTGCGACGCTCGACGACGCTCTGCACATGCGCGAGCGCCTTGAGCAGGATCGCCCTTTCGACGGTGAACTTCATGGCAACCACGCTCCCCTTCCGGCCGCCCACCAGGCAGCCAGCCGATTCGACTGGGTGAAGGTAAGGTTTTCCGCGGCTGTCACCAAGCCCGCCGTGGGTTATCCCCAGGCGCCGCCTCGCTTTATTCCGCCAGCGGCGGCAGGGTGGTCACGGTACCGCCGGAAAGTGCCGTCCAACCGGTCATGTCAATGACGAACATGCGCGGCGGCTCGACCAGGCGATGGCGCGCTTCGCGGCCTTCCAGCGTCCATTCCAGGTAGCCCGGGCGGGGAAAGCTGCCCAGGCGTTCCTGCCAGCGCCGCACATCCACCATGGCGGTGGCCGGCGCCCAGACGATCTCGATGCCTTCCCAAACCAGCCGCCGGTAAACATGCAAGTGGCCGCAGGCGATCACCTTGACGCCGCCGCTGCGGCAGGCGTGCAGCAGCCGCATCCGCGCGGGATGCGAGACACAGGCCGTGGTCGGCTTCGGGTCGTCGGGGTCACCGTCGAAGGGCGGCATATGCATGAACAGCATCACCGGTCGGCCGCCGCGGCGGGCCAGGGCTTCGGCCAGGAAGGCGTCCTGCTCGGCTTCCTCGGCCAGCCCGCTGGCCAGCAGCGATGTGTCGATACCGATCAGCCGCCAGTCATCGGCATCATGCAGCCACCAGTTGGCGCCGACATGGTCGCGCCACGCCTTGATGCGGGCATGGTTGACCGGTTGGTCGAGCCGGGAGAAAGCCGGCGCCTCGCCGGTATCATGGTTGCCGGGGATGGCGAGGCAGGGCAGCCCCAGCGCGCGCAGCTGGGCGGCGCCGTATTCGATGTCATCGGCCGCCACCGGGCCGTTGAAGGCGATATCGCCGGTATGGACCAGCAGGTTGGGCGGCGATTCCCGCATGGCCTCGCGGAAGGCCAGCCAGTTTTGCGCGAAATAGCCATGCGTCGGCGAAAGATGCGTATCGCTGACCTGTACCAGCCGCAGCACCATGGCGCGGCTCAGGTTTCCAGCATCTTGCGTAGCAGCGCGACATCCTCGGCGAAGGCGACGTCGGCGGCCATGAGCTCGGCGATGCGCGAGACCGCGTGCATCACCGTGGTGTGATCGCGGTTGCCGAAGCGGCGGCCGATCTCGGGCAGGCTGCGCTGGGTCAGCTGCTTGGCCAGGTACATCGCCACCTGGCGCGGCCGGGCCACGGCGCGGGCACGGCGCGGGCTGGCCATGTCGGTCAGGCGGATATTGTAGTGCTCCGCGACCTTCTTCTGGATTTCCTCGATGCTGATGCGCTTGTCGTGCGCGCGCAGCATGTCGGCCAGCACTTCCTGCACGGATTCCAGCGTGACGCTGCGGCCGAACAGGTTGGCATGCGCGATCAGCCGGTTCAGGGCGCCTTCCAGCTCCCGCACATTGCTGGTGATCTTGTGCGCCAGCAACTCCAGCACGCGCGGCGGGACCGCCACACCGGAGGCATGCGCCTTGGCCTCGACGATGGAGAGCCGCAACTCGTAGGTGGTGGCGTGCAGGTCGGCGACCATGCCCCAGCCGAGGCGGGTACGCAGCCGGTCCTCGATGCCATTCAGGTCGCTGGGCGACTTGTCCGAGCTGACGACGATCTGCTTGCCGCTATCCACCAACGCGTTGAAGGTATGGAAGAACTCTTCCTGCGTGTTGTCCTTGCCGATCAGGAATTGCAGGTCGTCGATCATCAGCACATCGACCGAGCGCAGGCTTTCCTTGAACTCCATCGTGGACTGCGACCGCAGCGCGGCGATGAAGCGGTACATGAACTTCTCGGCGCTCATGTAGGCGACCGAGGCGTTTTCGCGTTCGCGCAGCGCCCAGGCGATCGAGTGCATCAGGTGGGTCTTGCCCAGGCCGACGCCGCCATACAGGAACAGCGGATTGAAGCCGGCGCTGTTGGGCTTTTCCGCAACCCGGCGGGCGCAGGCATGGGCGAATTCATTCGGCTTGCCGACGACGAAGGTGTCGAAGGTGAAGCGCGGCTCCAACGGGGCGATCCAGTCGCCGGCGCGGTCCAGCTTCTCGCTGACCACGCTGGCCATCGGGCGCAGGGCGGGGCGCGGCGTCAGGCCTTCGGCCAGGCCGTTCTCGGGCTGCGTCGGGTTGGGTTCGGTCAAACCAGCGCTGCCACCGGCGGCGACGCGGATATCGACGCGACGAATGGCGGGGTTTTCGGACTGCCACAGGCCCTTCAAGCGGTCGCCGTAATGGCCGCGGACCCAGTCGCGCAGGAAGCGGGTGGGCAGCAGGACAACGGCTTCGTCACCCTCAACCCCGGCCAGCGTCATCTGGCGCAGCCAGGTGCGGTATTCGACCTCGCCGACTTCCTCACGCATGCGGCCGCGGATGCGGGCCCAGGAGGAAGCAAGTTGTGCGGGGCCCTGCTTGCTGGCCGTTGGGGGGAACGACGAGCTGGGTTCCTTGTCCATTCCCTCACACCTGCAAACGAGTTATGGCCACAGCCGAACTAAAATCCGGGCTACCGCCCAGCCTGCCTGCCCGGCCACATGCACTCTCCGACCGGGGGGGGAGGAGAGCGCTGGCTAACCGTCGCTGCCGTTAAGGACGTTAACCCACATTTCCCACTTCGGCAAATCGCAACTTTCGATTTTGCCGAAGTGGCGAAGTAACGTCTGAATGTAGATTGGGTTAACTGATCAAGCCGGCGCATTGCCTTTCGCAGACATGCGAGGTTCGTCAGTGATATGCGCGGCATTACTGAGGTTCTACCCTCAGTAGCCGATCAGCGCCGCAACTGAACCAAAGGTTCAGGCGGTGGCGCTGGCGCCGATGCCCTTGATGCGGGACGACAGGCGGGAGAGCTTGCGAGCAACCGAATTGCGGTGCAGCACGCCCTTGGTGGCCGCGCGCTGCAGTTCCGGCTGCGCGGCCTTGAAGGCCTCCTGGGCGACGGACTTGTCGCCTTCGGCAATGGCCTGCTCGACCTTGCGCAGGAAGGTACGCACCCGGGAGCGCCGCGCACGATTACGGACGGTGCGCTTTTCGGTCTGGCGGATGCGCTTGCGCGCGGAAGCAGTGTTCGCCATGGCGGTGTGACTTCAGTCCAGCAAGAGGATCAACGGGATGACGCCTCAGCCAAACGGGGCAGCGGCGGGAGGAGCGCTTCTAGCCTCGGGCGGAGGCTGGCGTCAAGGACGCCCCGCCAGCCGCCCGCGCCAGGGTGGCGCCTGGCTCAACGCCAGGGTCAACGATTGCGGAAGTTCGCCTTCCGCTTTTCGGCGAAGGCGGCCATGCCTTCCTTCTGGTCCTCGGTGGCGAAAAGCGAGAGAAACAGCCGACGTTCGGTCTTTACGCCCTCGGTCAGCGTGGTCTCGAACGCCGCATTGACCGCGTCCTTGGCGATGGCGACGGCGGTGGCCGAGAGGGTGGCAATCTTTTCGCCGAGCTTCACCGCTTCCGCCACCAGATCGGCGGCGGGGACCACCCGGGCCACCAGATTCGCCCGCTCGGCGGCCTCGGCGCCCATCATGCTGCCGGTCAGCACCATCTCCATGGCCTTGGACTTGCCGATGGCGCGGGTCAGCCGCTGGCTGCCGCCGGCGCCGGGGATGACACCCAGGTTGATCTCCGGCTGGCCGAATTTGGCGGTATCCGCGGCCAGGATCAGGTCGCACATCATCGCCAGTTCGCAGCCGCCGCCCAGCGCGAAGCCGGCCACCGCGGCGATGACGGGCTTCTTCACCCGCAGCACGGTTTCCCACGGCGCGATGAAGTCGCTGATGAACACGGCCGGGAAGGTCCGGGCCTGCATTTCCTTGATATCGGCGCCGGCGGCGAAGGCCTTTTCGTTGCCGGTCAGCACGATGGCGGCAATGGCGGGGTCGGCGTCATAGGCCAGCAGCGCCTCGCCCAGCTCACGCATCAGCTGGTCGCACAGCGCGTTCAGTGCCTTGGGGCGGTTCAGCGTGATCAGCGCCACCGGGCCGCGGGTTTCCGTTAGGATCATCTCATAGGCCATGCTGCGTCCCCTTTGATTCTGGCTTCCGATTATCTAACGCTGGTGCCGCGGGCAATAGAAGCTGGCCCGGCCGGACTGCACGATGCGCTGGATGCCCTGGCATTTCGGCTCGCCGGGACAGTCGTCGCAGGGCAGCCCCGCGCGGTCATAGACCTTGAAGCGCTCCTGGAAGAAGCCGATGCCGCCATCGGCCTGGACATAGTCGCGCAGGCTGGAGCCACCGGCCTCGATGCTCTCGCACAGCACGGCCTTGATGGCGGGCACCAGCTTCAGGCAGCGCGCCCCGGCCACGCTATAGGCCTCTCGCCGCGGGCTGATGCCGGCGCGGTAAAGGGCCTCACTCACATAGATATTGCCCAGGCCCGCGACCACCTTCTGGTCCAGCAGCGCGGCCTTGATCGGAGTGTGCTTGCCGGCCAGGGCGTCGCTCAGCACCTGGGGCGTGAAGGCGTCGTCCAGCGGCTCCGGCCCCAGCCCGGCCAGCAGCTTGTGCTGGTCCTCGGCCGCGGTCGCCACCAGGTCCACACTCCCAAAACGGCGCGGATCAACGAAGCCGACATGGCTGCCGGACTCGGTCTGGATGGCGAAATGTTCATGCGCCACCGGCTCGTTCGGTCGGTCCTGGGCGCGGCGGGCGACCATGCGGCCGGACATGCCCAGGTGGATCAGCACGCTGTCGCCGCCGTCCAGCCGCATCAGCATGTATTTGGCGCGGCGGCGGAAGCCGAGCACGCGGGCGCCGGTCAGCCGCGTGACCAGCCCGTCCGGGAAGGGCCAGCGCATATCCGGCCGGGCGATGCTGGCGGCGACGATGCGCTGGCCGTCCAGCACCTTGGCCAGGCCGCGCATCACGGTCTCCACTTCCGGCAATTCGGGCATGCGTTCCCCCCCAGGGCGACTGGTGCTAGCCTGCCTCCCATGCAGGAAGAAGTCGATTTCGGCTACCGCCAGGTGGCCCGCGAGGACAAGGCCGGGCTGGTGAAGGAAGTCTTCGCCAGCGTCGCCCCACGCTACGACCTGATGAACGACCTGATGTCGTTGGGCCTGCACCGGGCCTGGAAACGGGCCTTCGTCGCCGCCATCGGCGCCTCGCCGCGGGAGACGCTGCTGGACCTGGCGGGCGGCACCGGGGATATCAGCTTCGCCGCGCTGGAAAAGGGCGCCGGGCGGGTGCTGCTGAGCGACATCAACCCGGCCATGCTGGCGGTGGCGCAGGGCCGCGCGCTGGAACGCGGCCTGGCGGAGGGGTTGAGCTTTCTCTGTGTCGATGCCGAGCATATTCCGCTGCCCGACCGCAGCGTGGAGAAGGTCTCCATCGCCTTCGGCCTGCGCAACTGCACCGACAAGCCCGCCGTGCTGCGGGAAGCGCGGCGCGTGCTGCGGCCCGGCGGGCGGTTCCATTGCCTGGAATTCTCCCGCGTGGAGGTCGCCCCGCTCGCCCCGGTGTATGACGCCTGGAGCTTCAAGGTGCTGCCGGTACTGGGCAGCAAGGTGGCCGGCGACGCCGAAAGCTACCAGTACCTGGCCGAGAGCATCCGCATGTTCCCGGACCAGGAGGCACTATCAGAAATGATGCGATCAGCCGGGCTGGAACGGGTGAAGCACCAGAGCCTGTCCGGCGGCATCGTCGCCATCCACACCGGCTGGCGGCTTTAGCCATGCTGACCACGCGGCTGAGCGGCCTGGGCGACCTGGCGGGCACCCCGACCCTGGCCAGCATCCAGCAGGTGCCGGTGGACCTGGACGAGCGCGCCTTTCTGTTCCCGGCCGGCAAGCCGTTGACCAGGCTGGTGTTTCATCCCACGGGCAGGACCATCCAGGTGGATGCGGTCTTCGCCTTCAACGCCAGCCGCGCCGCGCCCCGGCTGTTCACGCTGGAGTTGGAGGATGCGCGGGTGCTGGCGCGGACCATCGTGGATGCGGTGTTCCTGGCCCGCACCCAGCACGCCATCACCGAGACGATGCGCGTGGCGGTGGAGGTGCTGACCAATGGCTACCGGCTGCACATCGGCGAGTTGGATGGCGGCATGGACATCTACTTCGGCACCGCCAGCGTGTGGCGGGTGTGCCAGGGGCTGCTGCGCGCGGTGGATGCGCTTTCCCCGGTGGAGACGAATTAGAGTGTGATCGTCGCACGCGATATCGCCGAAGATGTGAATCACACGGCAAAACAAAGCACTAGAGTCTGGCAGGCGCTGCTGTCCGCGCCTGACAGACTCTAGGCGGGCGCGGCCATCACGGGCTAGGGTCCGGCCATGCTCCACGGCAAGAACATCCTGCTCATCATCTCCGGCAGCATTGCTGCCTACAAGGCGCTGGAACTGGCGCGGCTGTTGCGCAAGGCCGGCGCGACCGCGCATGCGGTGCTGACCGCCGGCGGCGCGCGCTTCGTCACCAAGGAGGCTCTGGCCGGCATCACCGGCCAGCGCGTGCATGACGACCTTTGGGCCGCCGAGGCCGAGATTGGCCATATCCGCCTGGCGCGCCTGCCCGACGCGGTGGTGGTGGCGCCCGCTTCGGCCGACCTGCTGGCCAAAATGGCGCATGGCCTGGCCGACGACCTGGCCAGCACGGTGCTGCTGGCGACCCGCGCCCCGGTGCTGGTGGCGCCGGCGATGAACCCGGCGATGTGGGACCACCCCGCCACGCGTACCAATCTGGCGGCGCTGCGGTCACGCGGCGTGGCGGTGGTGGGCCCAGGGGTCGGCGCCATGGCGGAACCGGAAAGCGGGCCAGGGCGGCTGAGCGAGCCCGAGGAGATTTTTGCCGCGGTCGCAGCGCTGCTGGCGCCGGGCGGGTCGCCGCTGGTGGGCAGGCACGCGGTGGTGACCTCAGGCCCGACGCATGAGCCGATCGACCCGGTGCGCTACATCGCAAACCGCAGCAGCGGCAAGCAGGGCCACGCCATCGCCGGCGCGCTGGCGGCGCTGGGGGCGAGGGTGACGCTGGTCAGCGGCCCGGTGGCGCAGCCGGACCCGAAGGGCGTGACCGTGGTGCGGGTAGAAACGGCGCGCGAAATGCTGGCGGCCTGCGAGGCCGCCATGCCGGCCGACATCTTCGTGGCCGCGGCCGCCGTGGCGGATTGGCGGGTGGCGCGGGAAGCCGGGCAGAAGCTGAAGAAGCAGCCCGGCGCCGCCGCACCCACGCTGGAAATGGCGCTGAACCCGGACATTCTGGCCACGCTATCCCGCCACGCGGCGCGCCCCCGCCTGGTCGTCGGCTTTGCCGCCGAGACCGAGACCGTGGTGGCGCATGCGGTGGACAAGCGGGCGCGAAAGGGCTGCGACTGGATCGTGGCCAATGACGTCTCGGGCGACGTGATGGGCGGCGACGCCAATGCGGTTCACCTGGTGACGCCCGGTGGCGTCGAGGCTTGGCCCCGGCTGCCCAAGGCCGAAGTGGCTGCGCGCCTGGCGCAGCGGATTGCGGAGGAAATGGCGTGACAGGTTCCGATGGTCGGAGCGCCGAAGGGCGCGGAGAGCTGAATCGGCCGCCCGGAGTGGCCATACAGGTTGTCCGCCTGCCCCATGCCGAGGGCCTGCCCCTGCCCAGCTACGCCACCGCCGGCGCCGCCGGCATGGACCTGCAGGCAGCCATCGCCGCGCCGGTCACGCTGGCGCCCGGCGCCCGCGCGCTGGTGCCGACCGGGCTGCGCATTGCCATTCCCGCCGGCTACGAGTTGCAGGTGCGCCCCCGCAGCGGGTTGGCGTTGAAGAACGGTATCGTGTTGCCGAACAGCCCCGGCACAATTGATGAGGACTATCGCGGAGAGCTCGGCGTCATCCTGATGAACGCCGGCGACCAGCCCTTCACCGTGGAACGCGGCATGCGGATCGCGCAGGCGGTGCTGGCGCCGGTAGTCCGCGCGGCCTGGGCCGAGGTATCGGCGTTGCCGGAGACAGCGCGCGGCGCCGGTGGCTTCGGCTCGACAGGCACCGGCTGAGACCCCACATGCCCGCCATGGACCTCGATTTCACCGACGCCGAACTGCACCGCTATTCGCGCCACATCCTGCTGCAGGATGTCGGCGCCATCGGGCAAGCCAGGCTGCGCGCGGCGCGGGTGCTGGTGGTCGGCGCCGGCGGGCTGGGCTCGCCGCTGGCGCTGTACCTCGCGGCGGCGGGGGTGGGCACGCTCGGGCTGGTGGACCATGACACGCTGGAGCTTTCCAACCTGCAACGCCAGGTGGCGCACACCACTGCCCGCATCGGCCGCAACAAGGCGGAAAGCGCCGCTGAGACGCTGGCCGGGCTGAACCCGGAAGTGCGGGTGGAAGTCCATGCCCGCCGGATGGATGCCGCGGCGGCGCTGGAGTTGATCCCGCGCTACGACATCATCTGCGACGGCACCGACAACTTCCCCACCCGCTTCCTGCTGGGGGATGCCTGCCACCTGCTGGGCAAGCCGCTGGTGTCAGCGGCGGTGCTGCGGTTCGAGGGCCAGCTTTCCACGTACAAGGCGCATCTCGGCGCGCCGCACCCCTGCCACCGTTGCCTGCACCCGGAGATTCCACCGGACGGCCTGGTGCCCAGTTGCGGCGAGGCCGGCGTGCTCGGCGCCGTGACCGGCGTGATGGGCACCCTGCAGGCGACCGAGGTGCTGAAGGAAATCCTGGAGATCGGCGAGTCGATGTCCGGGCGGCTGCTGCTGTGGGATGCGCTGGACACGCGCTTCCGCGCCGTCAAGCTGCGGCGCGACCCCGCCTGCGCGCTGTGCGGCCCGGACGCGAGCATCCGCGACCTCTCGGCGCATGGCCACGCCCCGCCATTGGTGTGCAGCGCGGCGTGACGCCGCTCGGCATCCTGCTGCGCCACGGCGACCATGAAGCGGCGCACTACGCGCTGGTGCTGGCCACCGGCGCCGCCGCCATCGGCCGGGAGGTGACCTTGTTCGCCACCAATGGTGGCTGCCTCGTCCTGCTGGCCCGCCCTGCCCTGCTGGACGACCCGCGCGAGGCGCTGCTGGCCGAACGCGGCGTGGCGACGCTGGCAGTGCTGCTGGAAGCCGCGGCGGAATTGCCGATCCGGCGCATCGCCTGCGAGGCCGGGTTGCGCGCCGAGGCGCTGGCGCCCGCCGCCCTGGCCCCGGGCGTGGAGGTGGCTGGCGTGGTCACCTTCCTCGGCGCGGTCGGGGCGGGGCAGATCGTCTCTCTGTGATATCAGCAGGTTGCGTGATTTTGTTGAAGCATCGGCAAACGGTGCTTGACCCCGATGCCCCTGGCTTGGCATGGCTTGGGGTGTCCATGCCGTTCCGGTCCCTCCTGCTGCTGACCGCCCTGCTGCTTGCGCTGCCCGCCCAGGGCCAGACGCCGGCACCCCCGCCTGCGCCCCCGGCCCAGGGTCCGGGTCAAAGCCAGGGCCTGCCGCCGCCGCGCCGACCGCCGGTACCGGCCAGGCCCGCCCGCCCCCCGGCCCAGCCGCCCGCCCCCGCGCCGGCACCCACCCCGGCCGTGCCGCCGCCGCTGGTGGTGGAACCCGGCAAGGGCAGCGTCACCGGCCTGCCGATCCCGCGGTTTGCCGCGCTGCGCTCCAATGATGTGAACCTGCGCGTCGGCCCCGGCACGGACCGCCCGGCCGAATGGACCTATCGGCGGCGCGAGTTGCCGGTGGAGATCGTCAGCGAGTTCCAGCAATGGCGCCAGATCCGCGACATGGACGGCACCGTGGGCTGGGTGCATGCGGCAACACTGACCGGCCGGCGCACCTTCGTGGTCAAGGCCGCCGAGACCATGATGCGGCGCCGCGCGGAGGCCGATGGCGCCCCCGTGGCCAGGCTGATGCCGGGCGTGGTCGGCCGCATCCGCGCCTGCGCCGCCGCCGCCGCCTGGTGCGAGGTGCAGGCCGGCGAATACCGCGGCTTTGTCCTGCGCAGCGCCATCTGGGGCCTGGCTGCGGATGAGAATGTCGGGGGCTGAGCGTCGGTTGCGCTGAGCGGCTGGACGCCCCCCGCCCAGCGGCGCTAGCCTCCGGGGCATGAGCGACACCGAACACCCCACCGAGCACACCCCGGCCATCCACGATATCGGTGGCATCCAGCGCTTCCACTGCACCCCGGTGGAATATGACGAGGAGCCGCCGGATGCCTTCGGCAAGCGGGTGGACGCGCTGCGCCAGCTGCTGGCCCGCAAGGGCTACATGACCGTGGACGAGCTGCGCCGCGGCATCGAGAGCATCCCCGAGCCGGAATACTTCGCGCTGACCTACTACGAGCGTTGGCTCCGGAGCATCGAGCTGCTGATGGTCGAGAAGGGCGTGGTGACGAAGGAGGAGCTGACGTGACCCCGCGCTTTTCAGCTGGCACGCGCGTGCTGGTGAAGAACGACTGGCCGGAGGAACGCGGCCCCTGCCATATCCGCACGCCGCACTATCTGCGCGGCCGCAGCGGCCAGGTGGAGCGCGTGCTCGGCGCCTTCCGCAACCCCGAGGACCTGGCCTTCGCCCGGCCGGCGGAGACGCGGGTGCTGTACCATGTGCTGTTCGACCAGCCCGGCATCTTCCCGACCGATGGCCACACGCCGGACAAGCTGCTCGTGGAAGTATTCGAACATTGGCTGGAGGCCGCCTGAGCATGTCCAATCCCGCCCGGGCCGAGAGCCTTGAGCAACTGGAACGCCTGGTCGCCGCGCTGATGACCAAGGGCGTGGTCAGCGAGGCCGAGTTGGCCGCGCAGCAGGCCAGCACCGACCGCGCCAGCCCCGAGATCGGCGCCCGCATGGTCGCCCGCGCCTGGCTGGACCCGGCCTGGCGCGCGATGATGCTGAAGAACGGCACCGAGGCCGTGGAAGCATTGGGCGTTTCCATGGCCGGCGCGCCGCCGCTGGGCGTGCTGGAGGATACCGCCCGCCGCCACCACGTCATCGTCTGCACGCTGTGCAGCTGCTACCCGCGTGCCGTGCTGGGCTACCCGCCGCATTGGTACAAGAGCTTCTCCTACCGCAGCCGCGTGGTGCGGGAGCCGCGGATGGTGATGGCGGAATGGGGCAGCCCGGTGCCTGACGACATCGAGCTGCGCGTGGTGGACAGCACCGCCGATTATCGCTGGATGGTGCTGCCGATGCGGCCCGCGGGCACCGAGGGCTGGAGCGAGGACCAGTTGGCCGCGCTGATCACCCGCGACGTGCTGGTGGGCGTGGCCCTGCCGAAGCTGCCCGCCTGAGCCACGCCACCGAGCCGGCCGACGGCCTGCCGCCAGGGCGGCGGGGCTGGGCGATCACATCCATCATCGGGTCCATCGCCATCACGGTGATGGACACCGCCATGATAAACCTGGCGCTGCCGACCATCACCCGCGACCTGGGGATTTCCCCGGCCACCGCCACCTGGCTGCCCAATGCCTACCTGCTGGCGGTGGTGACCACACTGCTGCCCGCGGCATCGCTGGGGGAGATCTTCGGCTTCAAGCGGGTATTCCTGGGCGGGATGCTGATGTTCTCGCTGGGCGGGATCGCCTCCGCCCTGGCGCCCAGCTTCTGGCTGCTGCTGCTGTGCCGGGTGGTGCAGGGGGTGGCATCCGCCGCGGTGCAGTCGTTGACCGCCGGCGTGGTGCGCTACACCTATCCGTCGGCGCAGCTCGGCCGCGCCATCGGGATCAACGCGACCTCGGTGGCGATCTCCTCGGCCACGGCGCCAACGCTGGCGGCGGGGATCCTGGCGGTGGCGCCCTGGCCGATGTTGTTCGCGGTGGTGGCGCCGATTGGCCTGGCCTGCTGCGTCATCGGCTGGAAGGCGCTGCCGAACACACCGCGCAGCGGCCGTCGCTTCGATACGCCAAGCGCGGTGCTGAACGTGCTGGCCTTCGGGCTGTTGTTCCTGGGGATCGACCTGCTGCTGCCGCAGACCCTGCTGGCCCTGGCGCTGCTCGGTGCGGCGGGCGTGAGCTGCTGGCTGCTGGTGGCGCGGCAACTGACCCAGCCGGCGCCGATGCTACCGCTGGACCTGCTGCGCAATCGCGTCATTGGGCTGGCGGTCTGCGCCTCGGTCTGCGGATTCTCTGCCTGGTCGGTCAGCTATGTCGCGCTGCCCTTCCTGTTGCAGGGGGCGGGTTGGAGCCAGGTGCAGACCGGGCTGCTGATGACGCCCTGGCCGGTCGCGCTGGCCTTCGCGGCCCCGTTGGCCGGGCGACTTTCGGACCGGGTGCCGACCGCGTTGCTCTGTGCCGGTGGCATGGGCGCCTTCGCGGTGGCGCTGCTGCTGGTCTTCGGCCTGGGTGGGGCGGCGCCGATGCTGCTGCTGGGCGCCAGCCTGGCGCTGTGCGGCGCCGGCTTCGGGTTTTTCCAGACGCCGAACAACCGCACCATGCTGGGCGCGGCGCCGAAGGCGCGCAGCGGCGGCGCAGGCGGCTTGCAGTCCACGGCACGGCTGCTGGGGCATACCAACGGCACCACCATCATGGCGCTGTGCTTCCAGGTGGCCGGCGCCGGCGGGCCCAAGCTGGCGCTGGCCTTCGGCATCGTGTTCGCGCTGCTGGCGGCGGGCTTCAGCCTGTCACGCCGGAACCTGCGGTAGCTCTTACCGCCGCAACGGCCCGGCGTCGTTCAGCGCCAGATTCTGTTGCGCCAGGTCAGCGGTGGCACTGTCCGGCGCCAGGGTGATGGCGCGTTCCCAATCCGCCCGCGCGCCGGTGGTGTCGCCCTGCAACTGGCGAATGATGCCGCGTTCCAGCAGCGCCTCGGCGTTGTCGGGGTCGGCTTCCAGGGCGCGGACGATGTCGCGCTCGGCCTGGTCCACATGGTCCAGGTGGCGCCAGCTGGCGGCGCGGAACACCCAGGCATCGGCGCGGTCGGGGTCCAGACCCAAAGCGCGGTTCAGGTCCTCGATCGAGTCGCTGTAGCGGCCCAGCGAGCCAAGCGCGACGGCACGGTCGATCAGCAGGTCCACGTCGCTCGGCGCCAGCGTCAGCGCCATGGTGCTGGCGGCGAAGGCGCGGCCGGCCTGGCCTGCCATCAGCCAGGCCTGGCCGGCCTGGGCGAAGACCGCGGCGCGGGCCGGGGCGCTGCCGCGGCTGCGGCTGGCCAGTTGTTCCAGCTGCTCGGCGGCCTTGTCGGGCTCGCCCATGCCCAGCAGGGCCAGGGCGCCGCAGTGCCGCGCCCCCTCGCCGCCGCCGGTGGCTTCCCAGGCTTCCGCCATGGCCAGGGCGCCAGTCGGGTCGGTGCGCAGGGCCAGCAGGCAGCGTTCGTAATCCTCGCCCTCGGCCAGGCGAACCGGCTCCGGCGGCAGCGGCAGCACTTCGGTGGAAGGCGACAAGGCAGGGCTGAACGTGAACCAGGCGCCGGCGGCGGCAGCCAGCATCACGGCCGCAAACACGCCGAGCAACACGGGACGGGGGGTTTTCACCAGCACAGTCTAGTCGCCCGGCGCTGGGGATGCCAGATCACGTGGCATGATTGGCGGGACCTGAAGCGTGACGAAACATCTTCTGATCGCCGGCCTGGGCTACAGCGGCACCGCGGTGGCCAAAGCGGCCCTGGCCGCGGGGTTGCAGGTCTCCGGCACGGCGCGGGACCCGGGCCGGGCGCGGCCGCCAGCCGGGGTGGCGCTGGTCGGCTTCGACGATTTCGCCCGAGTGTTGCCCACGGCGACACATCTTCTCGTCACCGCCTCCCCCGGGGAAGCGGGCGACCCGGTGCTGGCGGCGCATGGCGCGGCGGTCCGGGCGGCGGCGTTGGGCCAGGGGCTCGCCTGGGTCAGCTACATCTCGACCACGGGCGTCTATGGCGACCATGGCGGCGGCTGGGTGGACGAGGCGACGCCGCCCACACCGACCCAGGACCGCACCCGCCGGCGCGTGGCCGCCGAGCAGGCCTGGGCCGCGCTGGCCGATACCTGCGCGGTGGACATCATGCGCGCGGGCGGCATCTACGGCCCCGGCCGCAGCGTGTTCGACGAGTTGCGCGACGGCACCGCGCGACGGACGGTGAAGCCCGGGCATGCCTTCAGCCGGGTGCATCGAGATGACATTGCCCATGCCGTGCTGGCCGCCATCGGCACTGCGCCGGCGCGCGGCCTGCGCACGCTCAACCTGGTGGATGACGAACCCGTGGAGAGCGCCGCCGTGGTTGAATACGCCGCGCAGCTGCTGGGCATGGCGCCGCCACCGGCCCTACCCTTCGCGGAGGCCGCAGCGCGGATGTCGCCGATGGCGCGCAGCTTCTGGTCCGAGAACCGCCGCGTGGCGAACGCCGCGACCAAGGCAGCGCTGAGCATCGAGTGGCTGTACCCCAGCTACCGCGAAGGGCTGGCCGCGATTCTAGCCGAGGAGCGCGGCGACCTCCTGCCGTAGCAGCGCCAGGTTACCCGGGGTGGAGAGCCGGTGGTCGCCATCCTTCACCAGCCGCACCTGCACATCCGTGCTGGCCAGCCGCTCGGCGATGGTCAGCGAATGCTGCCAGGGCACGTCCGGGTCCTGCTGGCCATGCAGCAGGCGCACCGGAATGGTCAGCGGAATGGGCTGGTGCAGCAGCAGGTGGTTGCGGCCTTCGTCCAGCAGTGCGCGGGCGATGGGATAGGGCGCGCCGTACTGGCTCGGGCGCAGCCACACGCCGGTCCGCTCCATCTCGGCGCGAGCCTCCGCAGTCAGCGCCGCCTCGATCCGCGCGGTGAAATCCGGCGCGGCAGCGATGCCGACCAGCCCCGCCACCCGCTGCGGCCGGCGCAGCGCCAGCAGCAGCGCGATCCACCCGCCCATCGAGGAACCCACCAGCACCACCGGCCCGGCACTGAGGCGGTCCAGCAGCAGTGTGGCGTCGTCCAGCCAGCGGCCGATGGTGCCCTCGGCGAAAGCACCTCCGCTGGCGCCATGGCCGGAATAGTCGAAGCGCAGGAAGGCGCGGCCCTGCTCGGCGCAGAAGGCGGCCAGGTCCGCCGCCTTGCTGCCGGTCATGTCCGAGTTGAAGCCGCCGAGGAAGACCACGCCAGGGGCGCGGCCGGCGATGCGGCGATAGGCGAGTTGCACGCCGTCGCCACGGTCGATGCTGCCCTGCAGTTCGCTCATGCCGGCAGGCGCCGCGCCGCCAGCGAGGCGAACAGCGCGCCGGTGCCGAAGCGCCAGGGCGGGCATTGGTCGGTCGGCAGCACGGTGTTCTCCAGCGCACCCAGCTTGGGCGTGGAGATGCGCACGACGTCGCCGGACTTGTGGGTAAAACCGAGGCCGGGCGCGCCGCGGTCCTTCGCCGGGCTGAACGGGGTGCCAAGGAACAGTACCGCGCCATCCGGATATTGATGATGCGGGGAGACCAGCTGCGCGACCAGGTCTTCCGGGTCGCGGCTGATGGCGCCGACCGCGCCGGTTTCCTCCAGCGTGAAGCCGTCCTTGCCGCGGATGCTCATGCTGGTGATGGAGGCGCGCACGTCGTCCAGTGAATAGGTGGCGTCGAACAGCCGCACCAGCGGGCCGAGCGCGCAACTGGCGTTGTTGTCCTTGGCGCGGCCGAGCAGCAGGGCGGAGCGGCCCTCGATGTCGCGCAGGTTCACGTCATTGCCCAGCGTGGCGCCGATGATACGGCCAGCGGCGTTGACCACCATGACAGCTTCCGGCTCGGGATTGCTCCACTGGCTGGAAGGATGCACGCCGACCGCCGCGCCGGGGCCGACGGCGGCCATCGGCTGGCACTTGGTGAAGATCTCGGCATCGGCACCGATGCCGACTTCCAGGTACTGGCTCCACCAGCCCTTCTCCACCAGCGCGGCCTTGATCCGCATGGCCTGCGGGCTGCCCGGCTTCACCGCCGAAAGATCGTCGCCGATCATGGCGCGCACCTCGGCGCGCACCGCCTCGGCCTGCGATGCATCGCCGTGGCAGCGCTCCTCGATCACCCGTTCCAACATGGAGCGCACATAGGTGACGCCGGCGGCCTTGATGGCGTGCAGGTCCACCGGCGCCAGCAGCGTGGCATCGGCCGGCGGCGTGAAGGGCGTGCCGCGGGCGCGGATGGCGGCGATGGGGTCGGGCTGGTTCAGCCAGGCGGAAACGGTGCCGAAGGCCGGCGTCATGTCGAAGCAGGCGCCTTCCAGCCAGGCCAGCGCCACCGGGCCGGCGGAGGTGGCGATACGGCCGGCGTAGCTGCCATGCGGCCAGTCGGCGGGCAGGATGCTGGGGTCCATGGCGGTTCGCTCCGTTGCTTGCGCCGAGGATAGCCGGCGGGCACCATCCGCGCCAACGGGGAAGGGCAGGCCATGCAACGCAGGGATTTCTTGGCCGGTGGCGCGGCCCTGGCCGGGCTGGCTTCAGCCGGCGCGCAGGCCGCAGCCTGGAATGGCGGCAAGCTGGCGCATCTGCTGCCGACCGTCAGCCACAACCGCATCCTGGTCACGCTATCGCTCACCGAACCGCTGGCGCAGGCACCGGTGCTGCATGCAGGCGCGCGGCGCGCCGCGGCCAGGCGCACCGATACGCAAGGGCAGCATTGGGAGTTCGACCTGCGCGGGCTGGAGCCGTCGCGCCGCTACACGCTGGCGCTGACGGATGCGCAGGGCCGGCCGCTCTGCGACAGTTGGCCGCTCAGCACCTTTCCCGCGCCGGGCGACAGCCCGCAGAAGCTGCGCGTGCTGTTCTACACC